>NZ_NPDG01000099.1:0-99467 GCF_002272225.1 Bacillus sp. 7894-2 | reverse complement strand
ATATTGGTGAAACGAAAATAGCTGAGCGGGTTATCAATACCTGCTCAGCCTTCTAACCTTTTAATGGGCTACCGCAACAGGAATGTACAGCACTTGCCCTTCATAAATATCCTGATTAATTTCCAGATGATTCACCCTTAAAAGCTGCTGGGACGGTATGTCATACCTTTCAGCAATGGCATCAATTGTATCGCCGTTCTGCACAATGCAAACCTTGAGTTTAACCTGTTCTTCTGACTCTTCCTTGCGCGCAAAAAACTCAGTTAACGACATGCTTTTCTTTTTGGAGAGTTTCTTTTTCTTAGCTTCCTGTTCTGATGAGGATGATTCCTCGGTTTCCTCACCAGTTTCCTGTGCAGCTGCCTGGACAGGTTTCTTTTCAAAAGAGGGGCTATCCGATTCGGATGCTTCCGTCATTTGATAAATTTCCTGTGCAGTTGGCGGTTTTTCCTCTTCACTTCGCTGAGAAGAGAAAGATACTTCCGGCGCAGTTTTCTGCGTCTGTTCTTCTTGTGGCTGCTCTTGAGTTACTTCAAGCGCTGCCGGCACTGCAGGTTTGATGACTTCCTGCTCTTCCGCTTCAGGCTGCTTTCTTGCTTCTGCCTCAAATGGAATATATACCTCAGCTGTTTCCAGATGCTCTTCCAGCTGTTCCTCTTCCCGAATATCTTCCTCGGCAACAGCGAAAACCTGTTCAGCGGATACCTGTTCCTCTCTTTCTTCCTCCTGCTCCTGTTCTTCCTGCTGATAAGACGGCCATTCCTGCAGAATCGGCTCTTCTTCCTCTGTCTCCTCCACCGCTTCAGGAGATCTGTACAGAGGCTCTAAGTCTTCAGTTTCAGGTTCAGGTTCTTCCTCCCACACTTGAACAGGCACATGCTGCTGATCACCATATAATCCTGTAATCGTTAAATTAGCTGTCAGCTTCATACAGCTTCTTTCCGGCAGAACATAATCGAAGGACTCTACCGCAACGTCAATATCGTAAATATTTTGGATTCTATTATTCGGAATGGTGATATCGACAGGAAAATAATGTTTGAATTCACAAATTCCTTCTCCCCGTTCTTCGATTGTCTGAACGAACTTGGTTACTGCAAAATCCTCTTGTTCTTCCTCGGATGCTTCTTCTTCGCTGCGTCTATACTCACCTGCCAGTTCCAATGCTCCCTGGATTGTTACATATTGATCGCTTTCCTGAATTGTTATATTGGGGTCTAACGAGATGGAAATCAGGTCTGATACTTCCTGTCCTTTTTGAAACCATACTGATTCTTCTAAAGAAAATCGTAAGCACGATGGATTCCCCTGAGACAAAGCGACTCCTCCCTTCGAATCTTTGCGTTTAATCACTATGTCATTAACAATCCTATGAGGGATGAGGGTACTTTATGATTAGAAAAATCACGCTTTAAGGGAATACAAAAAACACTCATCTAAAATGATGAGTGTCAGGTTTTGCTTATTTTAATTTGGAGAATGCCTGTTCAGCAGCCAGGATCGTTTTTTCGATATCCTCATCTGTATGTGCAGTAGAGAGGAAGAGTCCTTCGAATTGGGATGGCGGCAGGAAGACTCCCTGGTTTGCCATTTCCCTATAATATTCCGCAAAAAATTCAAGGTTGGATGTTTTAGCTTTTTCATAGTTAATAACGTCTTCATTTGTAAAGAAGATGCCGATCATGGATCCGGCACGGTTGATGGTGTGCGGGATATCATATTTTTCAGCAGCTGCCTTAAGCCCTTCTTCCAGTCTGTCTGCTTTTCTTTCAAATTCTTTGTAGGAATCCGGTGTCAGCTGGCTTAAAGTCTCAAAACCTGCTGTCATGGCAAGAGGATTTCCTGATAATGTTCCTGCCTGGTAAATTGGGCCGCTTGGTGCAATCTGCTTCATTATTTCAGCTTTTCCGCCATATGCACCGACTGGGAGACCGCCGCCAATAACTTTGCCAAGGCATGTAATGTCCGGTGTCACCCCAAAATAGCCCTGCGCACAATTGTAGCCAACGCGGAATCCGGTCATTACCTCATCAAAGATAAGCAGGGATCCGTTTTGCTCTGTAATTTCTCTTAAGCCTTCAAGGAAGCCCGGCTGTGGAGGAACAACTCCCATATTTCCAGCTACCGGCTCCACAATCACACCTGCAATATCATCTCCGAATTGCTCGAAAGCATATCTTACACTTTCAAGATCATTATAAGGAACTGTAATCGTGTTTTTAGCTACACCTTCAGGCACTCCCGGACTGTCTGGCAGCCCCAGTGTTGCTACACCGGAGCCGGCTTTAATTAAAAGGGAATCGCCGTGGCCGTGATAGCAGCCTTCAAATTTCATGATTTTATTTCGGCCAGTGTATCCTCGTGCAAGTCTTAAAGCACTCATGGTAGCTTCTGTTCCGGAAGAAACCATCCGAACCACTTCGATGGAAGGAACGCGCTCAATAACAAGCTTGGCAAGCTCATTTTCAATTTCAGTTGGAGCTCCGAAGCTTGTCCCCATTTCAGCAACTTTCTTAATACCCTCGACCACACGTTCGTTTGTATGACCCAGAATTAAAGGGCCCCAGGACAAAACATAATCGATATATTCATTGCCATCGATATCGTAGATTTTTGAGCCGCTTCCGCGTTCCATAAAAATGGGATCCATATTAACCGATTTAAAGGCACGTACAGGAGAGTTTACTCCTCCAGGCATCAATTCGCTTGCCTCTTTAAAAGCCTTGTTAGATTTTTCATAAGATCGCATGTCATCCCTCTTTTCTATTTAATAAGGAGTTTCATTAACTAATGATCTGCAGTTTTATTCTTATTCTTTAATCCACCTTGCCGCATCTTTTGCATGGTAAGTAATGATTAAATCACTTCCTGCACGCTTCATGCCTGTAAGCATTTCCATAACTATTTTTTGTTCATCTATCCAGCCGTTTTGTGCCGCAGCTTTAACCATTGAATATTCACCGCTTACATTATAAATCACAATTGGCAGATTGATGTTGTTCTTAACGTCCCGTACAATGTCCAAATAAGGCATTCCCGGCTTAACAATCAGGAAGTCTGCCCCTTCCATTAAATCAGATTCAGCTTCGCGCATGGCTTCCATTCGGTTGGCAGGATCCATCTGATATGCCTTTCGGTCGCCAAACTGCGGTGTGCTGTCAGCTGCATCACGGAAAGGACCGTAGAATGCAGATGAATATTTAACTGCATAGGACATAACAGGGATATCTTCAAATCCGGCTTCATCAAGACCTGCACGGATGGCTGCTGTAAACCCATCCATCATATTTGATGGGGCAATAATGTCTGCTCCTGCTCTAGCCTGGCTTACAGCCGTCTGCACAAGCAGTTCCAGAGATGCATCATTCAGCACTTCCCCATTTTCAATTAAACCGCAGTGGCCATGGTCGGTATACTCGCAAAGGCAAGTATCAGCAATAATGATGACTTCCGGAAATTTAGCTTTAATAAATCTTGTAGCTTCCTGTACGATTCCATGATCATGATAAGCCTGCTGCCCGCATGCATCTTTCTCTTTTGGAATTCCAAATAAGAGAACGGATTTTATTCCAAGAGAAACGACTTCGTTCATCTCCTCTTCGAGATGATCCAGCGATAGGTTGAAGATGCCCGGCATTGAAGGTATTTCTCTCTTAATGCCTTCTCCTTCAGCCACAAAAATCGGATAAATTAAATCCTCTGTACGCAAGAAGTTTTCACGGATAAGCGCTCTCATATTCGGACTTTTACGAAGACGTCTATGCCTGTTAAATTGAAGATCCATTAATTTCCCCTCCTGGTTTCTGCTAAGTATCTAATAATGCTCTTAAGCATGCTATGTACTGTATATTCTTCCGGAACTGCATGTACCTGCAGGCCATACGCCTCTGCACGTTCTTTAGTCACAGGACCGATGCAGCCCACCACACTGTCTTTTACAGCAGTCAGAACTCCAAGCTCCTTAACAGCCTCCATAAAATGATCCACTGTGGAAGGACTGGTAAAAGGAAGAATGTCTAACCCTTTTCCTGAAAGCTGATCTCTTAACAGACTGATGCTTTCACGTGGAAAAACAGTTTTATAAACAATAACTTCATCAACTCTTGCACCCTTTTCCGAGAGAGATGCTGCAATATAGCCACGTGCCAGATTTCCTTTAGGGATCAATACCTTCATCCCTTTTTCTACTAATGGCAAAAAATCTTCAGCAAACACTTCAGCAACATATTCTCCGGGCACAAACTGCACCTTTAATCCCTTGTCAACAAGCACTTTTTTAGTTTTCTCACCGATAACCGCTATTTTAGGGAAGTGGCTGCTTAGACTAAAATTATTAAAAAAAGCATCCACAGCAGTTTTGCTGGTGAATATCACCCAATCATAAGTATGAATTTCCTTATGGGCCTGAACTAAAGCTTTATTCCGTAAAGGCTCGAAAGCAATCAGGGGGATCTCAACCGGCATCCCCCCATAGCTTCGTATAAGAGCTGAAAAGGACTGAGCCTGTTTTTTCCCTCTTGGCACCAGAACATTCATGCCTTCTAAAGGGGAAGTCCCTTTCATTGCCCGTCAAGCTCCTCTTTTACCCTGTCGATAAGCGCTTTAGCTCCCTGGCCGGTTAACTTAACAGCCACCTTATCACCAAGTTCTTCAGGGTTTGAACCTTTTAGGGTCTCCTTATAAATCACTTTACCATCAGGGGAGCCTACAAGTCCTGTTAACTCCAATTCCCCTGTTTCATTAATTGTTGCAAACCCTGCAATCGGAACCTGGCAGCCGCCTTCCATCTTATGCAGGAACGCACGCTCTGCACGCACAGTCTGGTTCGTCTCAGGGCATGTGAATTTATCCAGCAATGCCCGAAGCTCTTTATCACTTTCACGGCACTCAATGGAAAGTGCTCCCTGGCCCACAGCCGGCACACAGATTTCAGGCTCCAGGAATTCCGTAACAACATCCGATGCCCAGCCCATCCTGGATAGACCTGCTGCCGCAAGAATGATCGCATCATATTCTTCCGTTTCCAGTTTGGATAATCGGGTATCTATGTTTCCTCTGATCCACTTAATCTCGAGATCCGGACGCTGCGCCAGAAGCTGAGCCCCTCTGCGCAGGCTGCTTGTTCCAATTACAGATCCCGGCTTTAGGTCATTCAGTTTGATATGCCCTTTTGAAATGAGTGCATCCCGATGGTCTTCTCTTTCCGGAATGCTTCCAATTGTCAGACCTTCAGGAAGAACAGCAGGCATATCCTTCATGCTATGTACAGCCATATCAATTTCCTCATTAAGCATGGCCTGTTCGATTTCCTTTACGAATAAACCTTTTCCTCCGACCTTTGAAAGGGTAACATCAAGAATTTTATCACCTTTTGTGACAATTTCCTTTACTTCAAACTCAAAGGATGGATCAATGTTTTTCAATTGGCTGATCACCCAGTTGGTCTGAGTTAATGCCAGCTTGCTTCGTCTTGAACCTACAATTATTTTTCTCATGACAGCCTCCTGCAATTATGTCTGGCAGCGAACAGCCGCCTCCGTTTTTCTTTGTCCAGCTTCGGCTCCTAGCCCCTCGAGGTCATAAGCTGTTCTGCTCTGCGGCAAATTGCGCCGCGCCGCAGACCATCTTATGCTTGTCGGGGCTGGACAGTCGCCTCCGCTTTTCTATGAATACCAAAAATGGAATGATGAAAGTTTGCCGAATAAAAAGAAGTTAATTAATACAATTAAAAATGATGCTAAATTCCAGAGTGCTAAAGATTTTCCATATAAGCCCTTTCCGACTTTCATATAGAGATAAATACTATATAAAGCCAGGACAATGAATGAACCGATTACCTTGGAGTCATACCAGACCATATGCGGCAGCTTAATGTATGCCCACTGGATGCCTAAAATTAAACTTATCATCAGCATAGGTACACCGATTACATTTAATACATAGGACATATGTTCAAGCTTCGACAAATCCGTTATCCTGAGCAGTCTCGTTCCCCACTTTTTCCTTTTCAGCAAATCATATTGAATAAGATACAGCAATGAAAAAACAAAGGAGAGCGAGAACGCTCCATATGAAAGTATCGCAACTGTAATATGAATGAGCAGCAGTTCAGATATGAGCTGCTGCGCTTTGACAGCCGAATCAATCTGCACAGGTGCGAATGTATGGATCGCCATTATGATAAAGCCAAGAACATTTGTAAAAAAGACGATAAAATCAACTCTGAGCAGCCTGTTAATTCCCAAGGAAAGAGTGATAAGAACCCAGGCATAAAAATACAGGCCCTCAAAAATGGTCAATACGGGAAATCTTCCTGTATTAATCATATAAAGTATTAGGAACACCGTTTGAAGCACCCATACAAATGCAAGTAACCAGAAGGCAACTCTATTCGCCTTCCGGTTATGATGAAGAAAATCAATAAAATATAATAAGACACATAAGGCGTACAGAACCACCGTGAATTCATGCAGCCGTGTCATATAGATGTCAAACATGGACAGAACCCCTTTTATGATTGAAAGGAAGTCTGCTGTGATTGAGCGAATGCGTGCTTTGGTTTAGCTGCTGCGTGCACGTTCTGCTGATCTGAAACAAGTTCTTCTATATTAAAGATTTTTACAAATAAATCTAATGCCTGTTCGGAATCTTTCTGCCCAGCCATTTCTTTAGCTTGTAAAATAGGATCTTTTAATAGCTGATTGATAATGCTCTTTGTATGCTTGTTCAGCACTTTTTTATCACGATCACTCAAATGCGGCAGCTTTCTTTCAATGCTTGTCATGGTTTCACTCTGTATAGCCAGTGCTTTCTCACGCAAGGCAGAAATGACCGGAACAACACCAAGCAGGTTCAGCCATTGCTTGAACTCAACAATCTCTCCTTCAATCATCAGCTGAATCTTTTCGGCTGCCTTTTTACGCTCCTGAAGGTTCGCTTCAACAATGCCTTCAAGATCATCAATATCATAAAGGAAAACACTGTCCAGGTCTGCGAGTTTCGGATCCAGGTCTCTTGGAACAGCAATATCAACCATAAATAGAGGCTTGCCTTTGCGCATTCTTTCTGCGTAAGCCATCATATCTTTTGTGACAACAAATTCTTTTGCCCCTGTAGAACTGATTAAAATATCAGCTTCAACAAGAGCACATTGAAGCTCATGCAGTGTTTTTGCCTGGCCCGCATAACGGCTTGCAAGATTCTGCGCTTTTTCAAATGTACGGTTAATAACCGTTACTTTGCTGGCTCCGTTGGCATGAAGATTCTGGATTGCCAGCTCACCCATTTTACCGGCTCCTAATATTAGAACATGTTTATTTTCAAGTGATCCAAAAATCTTCTTAGCCAGTTCCACAGCTGCATAGCTGACAGAGACTGCATTTGCCCCTATTTCCGTTTCGGAGTGTGCACGCTTAGCAATCGTTACTGCCTGCTTAAACAAGTGGTTAAAGACGGTACCGGTTGAATTTTCCGATTGAGCTCCCAGAAAACTGGACCTTACCTGTCCTAAAATCTGTGTCTCGCCAAGGATCATGGAGTTTAGGCCGCATGCTACTTTGAATAGATGCTCCATGGCCCCATCCCCTTCATAAATGAATAGGAATGGCGAAAATTCATTCTGATCCATATTGAAATGTTCTGCCAAAAATTCCTTTATATAATAGCGGCCAGTATGAAGCTGGTCCACAACTGCATAAATTTCGGTCCGATTGCAAGTAGACAGAATGACATTCTCTAAAATGCTTTTTTTGTCATTTAAAGTCTTCATTGCCTCGCCCAAATGTGAAGGATTAAAGGTTAGACGTTCACGGATTTCAACAGGGGCAGTTTTATAGTTAAGACCGACGACTAAGATATGCATTGAAATTGACACCCCCAGAATTATTGCCTAGTTCATTAATATTAATTATATCATTTCTATTTTTTCAATTAATGCTTAAATGTGAACAGATAATGAACACATATGATACTATATTTTAAACAGGAGCCTTGTATAAGATAATCTTAAAATAGACAAATACTCCCTTATGTACAGTAACAAAAAATCTTGCCGGATTCAAGTGAACCTTATTGGAAGTGGTGTTTTTCATGAAAAATCAGCGTATTTTCCCCGGAATTATTTTACTCGGATTTGGAGCCTACTTTTTTCTCCAGCAGAGCGGATTTACTGCCTTACAGTCTTTTTATTCCTGGCCGACTCTTCTAATTATCGTCGGAGCAGCCTTTTTAATTCAGGGATATGGCGCAAGGGATTATGATTCCATATTGCCAGGGGTTATTTTAACCGGATTTGGCCTGCATTTTCATGTGGTGAACCGCCTCGAAATTTGGCCGGATCATATTGGTACATTCATTCTTATAATTGCTCTCGGCTTCCTCCTTCGGCATCAGAAAACAGGCGCAGGATTATTCCAGGGCATCTTATTCTTAATTCTTGCCGCATTGCTCCTGTTTTATGACAGAGTAGCTGAGTGGATGGGACTTCTTGACAATGGTGTTTCGGATGTTTGGCAGTTTTGGCCAATCCTGTTAATGCTAATTGGATTATATTTTTTATTATCAAAGAAAAAATAAAAGACAGGGATATTTTACTTTTCCCTGTCTTTTACCATTCAAACTGTTTAGAGAACCGAATCCAAGAAATTTTTGGTTCTCTGCTCTTTTGGATTATTAAACAAATCCTCCGGGTGTCCCACTTCTACAATTCTTCCGTCATGCATATAGACAGCCCAGTCTGCCACTTCTCTTGCAAAGCCCATTTCATGCGTGACGACGACCATTGTCATGCCTTCGAGGGCCAGTTCCTTCATTGTGGAAAGCACTTCCCCCACCAGCTCCGGATCCAGTGCAGATGTCGGCTCATCAAAAAGCATAATATCGGGCTTCATAGCCAGTGCCCTTGCAATGGCTACACGCTGTTTTTGTCCGCCCGAAAGTTTTGATGGGTACACATTCTCCTTGTCAGAAAGCCCAACTTTTTTTAATAGTTCCTGGGCATCTTTTTTCACTTGGTCCTTAGGAAGCTTTTTCACATGCAATGGTGCTTCCATCACATTTTCGAGAACAGTCTTATGAGGAAATAAATGAAAATGCTGAAAGACCATTCCTACTTTTTCTCTTACTTTATTTAGGTCATGTGTTTCTTTCTCAACCTTTTCACCCTCAAAAATGATATTGCCGCTATCCTTTAATTCAAGAAAGTTCAGGCAGCGGAGCAGTGTGCTTTTTCCGGACCCGCTGGCACCAATCAGGCAAACAACATCACTTTCCTTCACTGTTATGTCAATATCTTTCAGGACATGGAGATCCCCGAATGATTTGTTCAATTTTTCTACCTTGATCATGTACGATTCACTCATTCCTCATTCCTCCTCAATCACTGCTTGCCATTCTTTTCTCAATCACATTTACAAGGATGGAGAAAATAAGCACAAGTACTAAATAGTAAACAGCTACGATCAGCAAATAGCTCATGTAGTCATATTCATTGGAACCATATGTTGTAGCCACGTTAAAGAGCTCGTACATGCCGATGAAGGAAGCCAGTGAGGAATCCTTCAATGCAATGATAAACTGATTCCCAAGAGGCGGCATAGCCCGTCGGAATGCCTGAGGAAGAATGATTCTTCTCATCGCAAGGCCGGCAGTCATACCCAGTGAACGTCCTGCTTCCATTTGACCTTTGTCGATGGATTGAATGGAGCCCCTGAAGATTTCGGCTATATAAGCACCGTTGTGAAAAGCAAGTCCTAGCACAACCGACCAAAACTGTGAAATATCCAGAGCTGTCAATCCGAAATAGAAAATGAATATCTGGACAACAAGAGGCGTTCCCCTCACAAGAAAAATATAGATGTCTGCAATCCATTCCAGAACTTTCACTCTTGATATCTTTAAAAAAGCAAAAAACAACCCTATAAAAATAGCAATAAACACTGATACAATGGTTAATTGAAAGGTTAAGAGCATCCCCTTTAAAAATACGGGATATGTATCAATAAACTTTGTAAATAAATCCACAAAAATCCCCCTTCAGATGGCAATTTCATTTTGTGTAAAAAAACAAAACAGGCGAATGTCTGATACACATCCGCCCGCAATGTTATTCCTTCTCAGGATCAACTGTTATATCTTCACCGATATATTTTTTGCTGATTTCTGTGAGTGTTCCATTCTCGCGAAGTGTTTCAAGAGCTTCATTCACTTTTTCGAGCAGCTCTTTATTATCCTTTGCAACTGCAATTGCCTGCTCACTGCGGCCAAGCAGCTCTTTGCCTTCAATTTTCATTCCGGCGCCAATTGCTTCTTTGCCTGTAACAAAATCAGTGATAACAGCATCATGTTTTCCCTTGCTCAATGCTTCCAGGGCGACCACATCACTGTCATAAAACTTAATGTTGTCTGTCACTTCCTCTGCATTTGAAGTATATGTAGATCCTTTTGATACTGCTATCTCCTTGCCTTCAAGATCTGACAGTGTCTCAATCGTGCTATCCGGTCGCACATATATTTGCGGGCCTGAATAGTAATATGGAGTTGAAAAATTGACTGCTTTTAAACGTTCTTCGGTAATGGTGTGGCTGGCTACCGCTGCATCAAAACGGCCTGACTTAACTCCCTCCACTATACCGCCGAACTTAAATTTATTCTGAACCGGTTCAAGTCCGAGTTCTTTTGCTACAGCCTCTGCTACATCAATATCAAAGCCGCTCATGCTTCCATCATCATTTGTGTAACTAAAAGGTTTGAACTCTCCCGAAGCCGCATATGTAAATTTGTCTTCGTCTACTAGATCCATTCCGCTTTTAGACGCTTCCTCTGATCCGCATGCAGCCAGGACCAATACAAAAGCAGCTGCCATGATTCCTTTTAACCAATATCTCACTAGTCTAAATTCCCCCTTCAGTATCTCTCTTTTTTATGTGCCCTTTAACTCTATCACTATTTATGAATATTCTCAAAATTCATATTTTATGATAATTTATGAAATAAAAGTATATAAGCTGTTCTCATTAACTGATCCTCTATAGACTCCAACATAACCCCATATTCTCCTGTATCCTTTATATTCCTTACCTTTCGACAAAATTAATATCCAATTAATTCCTAATGTATAGTGATATACAGGGTATCTCAAATACCCTTTTCCAGGACGAAAGACCTGAATGAAGAAAACAAAAAATCCCGCTGCAAATGCTGCGGGATTTTTTATTACATATAGCTTTTTAATGCCGACCAGGCCTGGTCTTTCCCATAGCCTGTTTCAGAGGAAAACATAATGATCTGATCATTCGGATCGATATCCAATGTTTCTTTCGTGATTTTCATATGTTTTTGCCACTTGGATTTCGGTATTTTATCCGCTTTTGTGGCAATCACCACACAGGGAATTTCATAATGCTTTAAAAAGTTGTACATCATGACATCGTCACTTGAAGGGGGATGGCGCAAATCAACAATCAGCACAACTGCTTTCAACTGCTCTCTGTTTGTTAAATATGTTTCTATCATCTTTCCCCAAGCTTCACGTTCCTTTTTGGATACCTTTGCATACCCGTAGCCCGGAACATCAACAAAGTGGAGTATTTCGTTAATAAGGTAAAAATTCAGGGTTTGTGTCTTCCCCGGCTTAGAGGATATTCTGGCAAGTCCTCTTCGATTAAGCATTTTATTAATGAAAGAAGATTTGCCGACGTTCGAACGGCCGGCCAGGGCAAATTCGGGCAAATGACTTTCAGGATATTGATCAGGCTTAACAGCACTGATGACTATTTCTGAGCTGGTTACTTTCATGCTTGTGCACCGCCATTCAGGGCATGTTTCAAGACTTCGTCCACATGTGATACCAAAACGAAATCAAGTTCTTCCCTGATGCTTTCAGGGATATCTTCAATGTCTTTTTCATTATCTTTAGGGAGGATGATCTTCGTCAATCCTGCACGATGGGCGCTCAAAGATTTTTCTTTCAAGCCGCCAATAGGAAGCACCCGGCCTCTTAACGTAATTTCCCCTGTCATTCCCACTTCTTTACGTATTGGTTTTCCTGAAAGAGCAGAAACCAGGGCAGTTGTAATTGTTATTCCGGCAGATGGGCCGTCTTTCGGGACAGCACCTTCAGGAACATGAATATGAATATCATGCTTTTCATGGAAATTCTCATCAATGCCAAGTTCTTTTGCTTTTGAACGAACATAACTGAATGCCGCTTGAGCAGACTCTTTCATTACATCCCCCAGTTTGCCTGTAAGAACGAGCTTTCCTTTTCCGGGAGAAAGGGATACTTCAATTTGAAGGGTATCGCCGCCAACTGTTGTATAGGCAAGACCTGTCGCAACGCCAACCTGGTCTTCAAGCTCAGCCTGACCATAGCGGTATTTTGGCTTTCCAAGAAACTCTTCAGCATTTTTTGTGTTGACAATCACTTTCTTCTTTTCCCCGGATACGATAATTTTAGCCGTTTTTCTGCAGATAGTAGCCAGCTGGCGCTCCAAACCGCGGACTCCAGCCTCACGAGTATAATAGCGGACTACCTTCTGAAGTCCATCCTCGCGAATCTGAAGCTGGGATTTTGATAGACCATGCTCTTTAATTTGCTTAGGCAGCAGGTGGTCTTTAGCTATGTGAATCTTCTCCTGCTCTGTATAGCCTGCAATCGTGATAATTTCCATTCTGTCCAGCAGCGGGCCAGGGATTGTGCCAAGATTATTGGCTGTGGCTATGAACATGACCTTTGAAAGATCATAGGTTTCTTCAATGTAATGATCACTAAAATTATGGTTCTGTTCAGGGTCTAAAACTTCCAGCATCGCTGATGAAGGATCCCCGCGGAAATCAGAGGACATTTTGTCGATTTCATCAAGCAGGAATACAGGATTAATCGTCCCTGCCTTTTTCATGCCCTGAATGATACGGCCAGGCATGGCACCAACATAAGTTCTTCTATGTCCGCGAATCTCAGACTCATCCCGGACTCCGCCGAGGGATACACGGACGAAATTGCGGTTCAGCGATGTTGCAATAGAACGCGCAAGACTTGTTTTACCGACACCTGGAGGCCCTGCCAGGCATAGGATTGGTCCTTTAAGGGAGTTCGTCAGCTTTTGCACTGCGAGGTATTCCAAAACCCGTTCTTTTACTTTTTCCAGGCCATAATGGTCTTCATTCAGGATTCTCTCGGCCCTCTGAATATCCAGGTCATCTTCTGTTGACTTCGACCAGGGCAATGTGACAAGCCACTCAATATAATTGCGGATAACCGCGCTTTCGGCTGAACTGGATGGAACCTTTTCATAGCGATCCAGTTCTTTTAAAGCGGTAAGCTGGACATGATCAGGCATGCCGGCGTTTTCAATCTTTTCCGTCAGCTCAGCGATTTCTCCTGTCTTGCCTTCCTTATCCCCAAGTTCTTTTTGGATTGCCTTCATCTGTTCACGCAGATAATACTCCTTCTGCGTGCGTTCCATTGATTTTTTCACACGCTGGCCAATCTTTTTCTCAAGGTTCAGAACTTCTTTTTCATTATGGATGATTTCAATAACCTGATTCATGCGCTCTTTAACATCAATGGTTTCAAGTATTTCCTGTTTTTCCTTCAGCTTTAAAGGCAAGTGGGAAGAAATGATATCTGCCATACGTCCCGGCTCTTCTATATCTGCTACAGAAGAATAAGTTTCAGCTGATATTTTCTTCGATACCTTTATGTATTGCTCAAAGTATTCAAGCATAGTCCTCATCAATGCCTGATCTTCTACGTCCTTTTTCTCAGGATCCTCAAAAACCTTCACACTTACGGAATAATGTTCAGTTTCGTCCTGAAAATCAATGATTTCCGCTCTCTTAAGCCCTTCAACAAGAACACGGATTGTACCGTTTGGAAGCTTGAGCATCTGCTTGACACGTGTGAGCGTGCCCATTCCATATAGATCATCTTCTGATGGTTCATCTATAGATATATCCTTTTGTGTTGTTAAGAAAATTAAATGGTCATCTACCATTGCTTTTTCCAGAGCCTGAACCGATTTCTCCCGGCCTACATCCAAATGCAGAACCATGGTCGGATAAACCAGCAAGCCCCGAAGCGGCAGGAGGGGGACGATGATTTCTTTCTTTTTCGCCATTCCATTGCACCTCCAAAATGCATCTTTTTAACCCCATTATTGCTAATAATTTCTTTGTACAATTCTATCGCATTTAAATAGCAGTGTCTATTAAAGAGAAAAAGCCGTATTTCAATGATATTCATTTATAATTACACTTTATCCTTCTTTACGCAAATAAAACTTCGGTTTGTAGCCTAAACTGCAAACCGAAGTTTCTGACCGCGATTAGCGGAGGCGTTTATACAGCGGGCTTTCAGCAACTGCAAACCGGGCCACACATCATATGCTTTCTTTTTTCTTTAATTCGATTGAAGCAGTTACAGCCTGCTCTTTAAGATACTCTTTGTGAAGCGATGCCTCAAATACCTCATTCAAATGAGATACCGGGATGATCTTAATTCCTGTTATCTCCTTTAAGATGGATTGCATATTTTCTTTTGGGATGATTACTGTCTGTGCTCCCGCTTTCTTGGCTGCCTTCACCTTTGGATAAACGCCTCCTATTGGCTTGACATACCCATGAATGCTGATTTCCCCGGTCATGGCAACAGTATTGTCAACTGGCCTTTTATAAATGGCAGAATAAATTCCTGTCGCCATAGCAATGCCGGCAGAAGGACCGTCAATTGGAACTCCGCCAGGGAAGTTGACATGAATATCATATTCATCGGCCGGGACGCCCATCGATCTCAGAACGGTAATAACATTTTCAATTGAACCCCTGGCCATACTTTTTCTCCGGATTGACTTTCCCTGGCCGCCAATGCTTTCTTCTTCCACTATGCCTGTAATATTAATGCTGCCCTTTTCTTTTGCAGGAATCACAGTAACTTCAATATCAAGCAGAGCGCCTGTGTTCGGCCCATATACCGCCAGGCCGTTGACAAGGCCAACAGCAGAATGGGTATTGATTTTTCTCTCCATTCTCGGTGAAAGCTGACTCGATTGGACAACCCACTCAATATCTTCATCTTTTATGTAATCACGGTCCTCAGTGATTGCCAAACCCGCAGAGATTTGAATCATATTTACCGCTTCGCGTCCATTTCTTGCATAATTAGCAAGAATGCCAAGCCCCTTTTCACTAACAGCGACATTGACCTTTGCAGAAGCCTTTCCAGCTACAGCTATGATCTCTTCTTCAGCTAATTCCCTGAAAAATACCTCCATGCATCTGGAGCGAATGGCTGGCGGAATTTCATTAGGAGTTCTGGTAGTTGCACCGATCAGGCGGAAGTCCGCAGGCAGGCCATTTTTAAAAATATCATGAATATGGGTTGGTATTTGAGTGTTTTCTTCATTATAATAAGCGCTTTCCAGAAAGACTTTCCGGTCTTCAAGCACCTTCAGGAGCTTGTTCATCTGAATGGGATGAAGCTCGCCGATTTCATCAATAAAAAGGACACCGCCATGTGCATTTGTAACAGCACCCTGTTTAGGCTGCGGAATTCCCGCCTGTCCCATCGCCCCTGCCCCCTGATAGATAGGATCATGAACAGAACCTATCAGGGGATCCGCAATACCCCTCTCATCAAATCTCGCAGTAGTGGCATCCAGTTCGATAAAAACAGAAGCTGCCTTAAAGGGTGATTTTGCATTTTTCTTGGCTTCTTCAAGAACCAATCTGGCCGCAGCCGTTTTTCCCACGCCCGGTGGACCATAAATAATAACATGCTGAGGATTGGGTCCGCACAATGCTGCTTTCAGAGATTTAATTCCATCTTCCTGCCCCACAATGTCAGCAAAACTGGATGGACGAACTTTTTCTGATAAAGGTTCAGTTAATGAAATGGAACGCATCTTTTTTAATACATCCATTTCCTTCCTTGATTCACGGTCGATAGAAACTTTCTGTGTACGCTGGCTCCTAAGCAAATTCCAAAAATATAGCCCAATGACAATTCCAAAAAACAATTGGATAAATAAAGCGATCCCCGTCCAACTCATTGTGTTCCCTCCTGCATTATTGTTCTCGTTAATAATGCTAGTATCTCCCTGACTGAGTTGGAATAAACAAGGAATTCATTTAAAAGTAAGGTAAGAAAAAGGGTCGGAAAGGTGCAAAAAAATGGCCATGCCCCACCAGGGACTGGCCATTTTTTAAATTACGCTGAAGTCTTGCGCTCTTCTTCTACGACTGTACCGTCCTCCAAAACAAGCTTGGGAGAACCGTTATCGATAACCGTTTCTTTGGTAATAATGCATTTTTTTATATCTTCGCGTGATGGAAGATCAAACATTACATCAAGCATGATTCCTTCAATAATGGAGCGCAGTCCGCGGGCACCTGTTTTTCTTTCAATTGCTTTTTTAGCAATTTCTTCAAGTGCGCCTTCTTCAAAATCAAGCTCAACATTATCGAGTTCAAGCATTTTCTGATATTGTTTGACCAGTGCATTTTTAGGTTTAGTTAAAATCTCAATTAAAGCCGCTTCATCAAGCTGGGAAAGGCTTGCAATAACTGGAAGACGTCCAATAAATTCAGGAATTAATCCGAATTTCAGCAGGTCTTCAGGAAGCACTTTTGCAAGAAGATCCTTTGGCTCGATTTCTTTTTGATTCTGGTCGGAACCAAAGCCAATTACCTTTTGGCCTAAACGGCGTTTAATAATTTGCTCAATGCCATCGAAGGCTCCGCCGCAAATAAACAGGATATTGGTCGTGTCAATCTGGATAAATTCCTGATGAGGATGCTTGCGGCCGCCTTGTGGCGGGACGCTTGCAACTGTTCCTTCAAGAATTTTCAACAGCGCCTGCTGCACACCTTCACCTGATACATCGCGAGTGATGGACGGATTTTCCGACTTACGTGCAACTTTATCAATCTCATCAATATAAATGATTCCTTTTTCGGCCTTTTCCACATCATAATCTGCAGCCTGAATAAGCTTTAGGAGAATATTTTCAACATCTTCCCCGACGTATCCGGCTTCAGTTAATGATGTCGCATCTGCAATGGCAAATGGAACATTAAGAATACGTGCCAATGTCTGAGCCAGCAAGGTTTTACCGCTTCCAGTCGGCCCGATCATGGCAATATTACTTTTAGAAAGTTCAACTTCATCAATTTTGCTGTTGGAATTGATGCGTTTATAGTGATTATATACTGCAACAGACAGCGATTTCTTCGCCTGCTCCTGGCCAATTACATATTCATCCAGAATATCGCGGATTTCAGCCGGTTTTGGCACATCTTTGAACTCCACTTCTTCTTCTGTTCCCAGTTCTTCTTCCACAATTTCAGTGCAAAGTTCAATGCATTCATCGCATATATATACTCCAGGCCCAGCAACAAGTTTGCGGACCTGATCCTGTGTCTTGCCACAGAAAGAACACTTCAATTGCCCTTTTTCATCATTAAATTTAAACAAATCCTTCACCCCTTGAAAAAACTTCAAAACGATATATAAAGCTTGCGAAATCACATGCAATTAGTTCTTTATTCAGCCATAGAAAGGTTAGTAATTAAAGCGGATGATGTGCCATTGCACTTGAAGACAGGCCTCTTTAATCATTCACTCTTTTGAAAAAATCAAAACCTTCAGCAGTTATGTATTGCATTGTAACACATTTTTACAGTGGACAGGAAATGATAACTCTTAAAACATTTCAATTATGTATGCATGCATGTGATGGGATTTCACAAAGATAAACCAGGCTGAATTTTATATGTACTTTCATAAGCTTAACCAAAAATGGCTAAATTAAGTCGGCCCTCTGGACCGATAATTAAATTATCTATTTATATGTATTTGTATTCCTGTCCATGTGCAATATGCCGTAAAACTTTTCACCAGGCAAAAGGTACAAGGGAGATTTTCATTATGTATGGTCTTGATGGTATAAAACAAGGCACGATAAACTCGCGCCTTGTTTCTTATAAAGGGAGAAAATTTTCTGCTTTCGAAGCTAGAATGCTGTCTAGCTCCGCCTCCTTGCCCCTCGAGGTCATAAGCCAAATTACTACTGAGGTTTAACAACCTCCTCCGTAATTCGTCTTATGCTTGTCGGGGCAGTGCAGTCGGCTCCGCTTTTCTTTTATTATGCAACAGTCTTGCTATTTTCCACAAGGAAATCTACTGCTTTTTTAATTTGAAGATCTGCTTTTAGGCCTTCAAGGCTTCCAAGAGCTTGTGTGATCTGCTCAGCAGACATGTTGTACATTTCTGTCATTTTGTTCAGTTCTTCTGAAACTTCTTCATCGCTTACTTCGATGTTTTCAGCTTTTGCTATTGCTTCAAGAGTCAGGTTAACGCGAACGCGCTTTTCAGCTTCCTCTTTCATTTGCTCGCGTAAAGCTGCTTCATCCTGTCCAGAGAACTGGAAGTATAGTTCAAGGTTCATGCCTTGCATTTGAAGACGCTGTTCGAACTCCTGCATCATGCGGTTAACTTCAGTATCAACCATTGCAGCCGGGATTTCCATTTCTGCATTAGCAGCTGCTGCTTCAACAACAGTGTCGCGGACATGGTGCTCAGCTTCATGCTTTTTGCTTTCTTCTAAGCGAGTTTTAATTTTTTCTTTTAATGCATCCAAAGTTTCAACTTCTTCGTCTGCATCTTTAGCAAACTCATCATCCAGCTCAGGAAGCTGTTTTGTTTTGATTTCATGTAAAGTTACTTTGAAAGTTGCAGGCTTACCAGCTAGCTCAGCTGCGTGGTATTCCTCTGGGAAAGAAACTTCGACATCCTTAGATTCTCCAGCAGCAGTACCAATCAGCTGCTCTTCAAATCCAGGGATGAATTGTCCTGAACCAAGTTCTAAAGAGTAGTTCTCAGCTTTTCCGCCTTCGAAAGCTTCACCATCAACGAATCCTTCAAAGTCCATAACAACTGTATCGCCGTTCTCCGCTTTGCCTTCTTCTTTAACAGCCAGCTCAGCTTGTCTTTCCTGAAGGGAAGTTAACTCATTGTTAACATCTTCTTCTGTAACGCTTGTTTCAAGCGGTTTAACTTCAAGGCCTTTGTATTCGCCAAGCTTTACTTCAGGCTTAACAGTTACTGTAGCTTTGAAGATAAGGCTTTTGCCTTTTTCGATTTGCTCAACATCGATTTCAGGGCGATCAACAGGCTCAATGCCAGTTTCATCAATTGCATTAGCATATGCTTCCGGAAGAAGATAATCCACTGCATCCTGGTATAAAGATTCAACTCCGAAACGCTTTTCAAACATTCCGCGAGGCATTTTTCCTTTACGGAATCCCGGTACGTTTACTTGCTTAACTACTTTTTTGAATGCAGCGTCTAAACCTTCGGTTACTTTCTCTGCATCTACTTCAATTGTAAGAACTCCGCGGTTCCCTTCTAACTTTTCATATTTAGCAGACATACAATCATTTCCCTCCAAAAATCTATTATCATTTCATTCATGACAGAATGTTATGAATATCTCTTGTTTTTCAAGCCATATCCATTTAATAAAAATGTATATATACACATAATACAACCATTATATTATAACATACACTCCCTGTCTTTCAACATTGAAGGCTAAATATTGGGATAAGAAATTTCTTCTATCTTTCTTATAAAGGCAAGAGCCTCTTCAATTTCCTCTTCAGGAGCATCATAAATATCACCAAGCTTGCTTATCGAACTGTTTAAGCCATGATACTCATTTGAAAGCATATGGTATGCCGCAGCCCAGGACACAGCATTCTCCGGCGGGGCTTCATGCGGATAAAGCAGGAAGAAGTGTCTTTGTGCAATGCTCTTTGTATTTTCAAATAGTACCGGATCTTCCTGTTCGAGCTGATTCTCCAGTTTATTGACTATCTTTAACAGCATGGGCTGCTGATGAACAGGTGGCAGTTCAGCAGGATTTACCCGCAGGCTCTTATCAAACTTCCGAATCGTTACATATTTTTCATACCCATGCTCAGAAAGTACATTTAACAGCATCGTTTTAAAAAAAGGATTTCCATCCTCCGCTTCCAAATAGGCTTTAATATCTTCGAGATAAGGCCTGATGTTATGTTCTGCCAGCTGTGCAGCAATCTGCATTTGTTCATGCTGATCCTGGTAGGAAAACAGATTGAGTTTCCTGCTGTTAAATTCCTCCAGATCGGGTGCTTCGATCTCAGTTTCAGAAGGTGAAGCAGCCATTTTTCTGCTGAACTCAAGCATTCTGCTAAAATGCTCAAATTTTTCCTTCGGGATCTCTCTTTCTTCAAGCAAAACCTCGATCGTTGCTGCAATCTCCCTGTATTGGTGCAGCTGCACAAGGATCATTAAATAAAGATCCATTACTTGTATGTAATCCCCTATGCCTGTCTGGAGCATTTTATTGGCCAGTTCTTTTGCCTTTTCCAAAGCTCCGACTTCATAATATGCCAAAACGAGCCCAATATGAACATCCGTATTCTCAGGCTCCATATCCAGCGCTTCTTCAAAGAACCGGATTGATTCTTTATACCTTTTCTGCTGAAAGGACTCAAGCCCCTTTTCCAGCAGCCGTTTCTCAAGGCCGGGAAATAGAATGATTTTATTTTTTTGTTTTTTCTGTTCCCGCTTTCCCATGCTAAAACCGCCTCAACTATTATTTTTGAAGTTAGTGTAGCATGAAATAGCTCAAAAACAAAAAGATTCATGGTTTCATGCCATGAATCTTTCACAGGTGCCTACTGCACCGCAAACCGTTTTTCTTCGAAACTTGAAATGCTGCTTTCCAATTGAAGAGTAATCTCTATTTCATCCCAGCCGTTTATCAGCATTTTTTTCCAGTATTCATTAATTGTGAATGATGCTGAAAAATTATATTCATCTTCAACTATTCCATTCTGCAAATCAACCTTCAGATCATACGGCTGGTTTTGGGATCGTTCGAGCAAATATTCGACCGTTTCTGCCGGCAGAGTGATTGGCAGAAGTCCATTTTTTAAGCAATTTTGATGGAAGATGTCCGCAAACGAAGGGGCAATAATTACTTTGAAGCCATAATCCCCTAAAGCCCATGGCGCATGCTCCCGGGAAGATCCGCAGCCGAAATTTTCATTTGCAATGAGGATGGAAGCACCCTGATTTTCAGTCTTATTCAGCTCAAACTCCGGGTTAGGCAGCCCTTCTTTCGTATATCTCCAGTCATAAAAAAGATATTGTCCAAATCCTGTTTTCTCAATTCTTTTTAGAAATTGCTTGGGAATGATCTGATCAGTATCCACATTGGCTCTATCCATTGCAGCTGCTTTTCCCTGAAGTGTTTTGAATCCGCTCATTTAGTTCTCCTCCTTCTTAATGGACAGTCTCTGCACTTAGCAAAGCACCTACGTCCACAAAATGTCCGTATATAGCTGCCGCTGCCGCCATTAAAGGGCTGACAAGGTGTGTTCTGGCCCCTGACCCCTGTCTTCCTTCAAAATTACGATTTGATGTCGACGCACAATGCTCGCCGTTTGGCACAATATCATTATTCATGCTCAAACACATGCTGCAGCCTGATTCCCTCCATTCAAACCCAGCCTGCTTAAAGATAAGGTCCAGCCCATCTGCCTCTGCCTGCTTCTTGACCTGCTGTGAGCCTGGTACAACAAGTGCGCGGACATGGGGATGAACCTTTTTCCCTCTAATGATTTCAGCTGCCAGTTTCAGGTCTTCCAGCCGGGAATTCGTGCAGGACCCGATAAAAACGTGCTGAATTTGAATGTCTTCAATTTTTTGGCCTTCCTGCAGTCCCATATATTCCAAAGCTCTTGATAGTGATTTTTGTTCAAGCTCGTTTTTGCATTCCTCAAGTTTTGGAATTTGTTCATTCACCTTGGAAGTCATTGATGGATTTGTGCCCCAGCTGACCATAGGCGCAATATCTGCAGCATCAATTTGAATGGTTTTATCGTATTGCGCATCAGGATCAGATACAAGCTCCTTCCAATTCCCGACTGCATCCGCAAATCCGGCTCCTTTTGGCGCATACTTTCGTCCTTGAAGATACGCAAACGTTGTTTCATCAGGACTCACAAGCCCCGCCTTTGCGCCTCCTTCAATGGACATATTGCAAATCGTCATTCTTTCTTCCATTGACATTTTTGCAATTGTCTCCCCGCAATATTCAATAATATGGCCTGTGCCAAAACCAATTCCATTTTTAGCAATAATATAAAGGATGACATCTTTAGCAGTGACACCTTTTTTCAGCTCGCCGTTTATCTCCAGTTTTAATGTTTTAGGCTTGCTCTGCCATAACGTCTGGGTAGCCAGGACATGCTCAACTTCACTTGTGCCGATGCCGAAGGCTATTGATCCAAAAGCTCCATGAGTGGATGTATGGCTGTCCCCGCAAACAATTGTCATGCCTGGCTGAGTAAGCCCCAGCTCCGGCCCAATCACATGAACAATACCCTGTTCAGGACTTTCCAGCCCGGCAAGAGGGATGCCGAATTCCAGACAGTTTTTTTCCAAAGTGGTCATTTGGTTTAATGCAACAGGATCATTGATGACTTTTCGGTTATCAGTAGGAACATTATGATCAACTGTAGCAAACGTTTTATCAGGCCTTCTCACTTTCCTGCTTTTCATTCTTAAACCGGAAAATGCCTGAGGGGATGTAACTTCATGTACTAAGTGGAGGTCTATGTACATCAAATCCGGCTTTCCTTCTTCCCTGTGGACTACATGCTTTTCCCAAATCTTATCTATTATTGATTTTCCCATTCTGCTCGACTCCTTTTTAAAAGAAACACGGCCGATGATGGCCGTGTCTCAAGTTTAAAATCAGCTGAACCAGTGCCCAGCAGTCAGCTCTTATGCATAAGCCCCCATAATGTTAAGAATAGCCTCGTTATCCAAAAGGGTAGCCTTTACCTCTTCAATCATTTCAGAAGTAGTGACAACCTTTTTTCCAAATGAAAAGATATCTCTCGTACGATAGCCGGCTTCAAGAACTTGATTAACAGCATTCTCAACTGCTTCAGCTTCCTCTTCCATTCCGAAGGATAAACGGAGCATCATGGCTGCCGATAAAATCATGGCAATTGGATTAGCTGCATTCTTCCCTTGAATATCCGGTGCTGAACCATGAATAGGTTCGTATAAGTAAGGCCCGTTTTCCGAAATGCTGGCAGAAGGAAGCATTCCCAGAGAACCGGTCAATACAGAGGCTTCATCGCTCAGAATATCACCGAACATATTCTCTGTTACGACAACATCAAATCTTTTCGGGTTTTTAATCATTTGCATAGCGGCATTATCAACAAGCATATGTTCAAGAACCACATCAGGATATTGCTTTGCAATGTCCTCTGCAACTTCTCTCCACATTCGGCTGGATTCCAGGACATTGGCCTTGTCAACAGAAGTCACCTTGCCACGCCGCTTTCCTGCAAGTTCGAATGCCAGCTTAATGACACGGCGCATTTCTTCTTTTTGATAAAACAAAGTGTCCACGACAGCATCTTTTCCGTTTTGCTGTGTCCTTTCGCTTGGCTTTCCAAAATAAAGTCCGCCGGTTAATTCTCTGACCATCAGCATATCCACGCCTTCAATTACTTCATTTTTTAACGGAGACGTATCGGAAAGGCTTGAATAATATTGAGTTGGCCGCAAATTGGCATATAGATTTAATTCCTTGCGGATCCTTAATAGACCCTTTTCCGGACGAAGGTGGGGAGGCTGCCGGTCCCATTTAGGTCCGCCAACCGCTCCCAGCATGACCGCATCGCTTTCTTTGCAAAGCTCCAGCGTTTCATTAGGCAGCGGAGTTCCGGCTGCATCAATAGCAGAACCGCCGATTTTGCCATATGAAAATTGGAATTGATGTCCGAACCGTTCACCAACAGCCTGCAGGACTTCAATTGCACCCTTCACCACTTCTTTGCCGATCCCATCTCCTGGAAGTACTGCGATACGTTTTTTCATTTTTAATCCCTCCGTCTGATTTATTGTTTTATAAATTTTCTTCCTATTATATTTCTGCCGCGCATTTGCTTTTCGGGGGAACGACAGGAGACTTTCCGCATTCGTGTGCAGAATCTCCCGCTTCAGATCAATTTACCTCTACCGCCTGCGCTTTTTCTCTCATATATATGACTCTATTAACGGCATTCAAGTAAGCTTTTGAGGAAGCCTCAAGCACATCCTGGGCCAAACCGCGGCCGCTTGTTTCCATTCCTTCATAGTTCAGCTTTACATAAACCTGGGCTAAAGCGTCTCTTCCGGCCCCTACGGATTGGATACGGTAATCCAAAAGGTTAGCTGTTCCATTCAGGCATTTTTCCAATGTGTTATACAGCGCCTCGATGCTACCTGCTCCAGTCCCGGCTTCCTGGATTACTTCGTTGTTTGACCCTGACAGAGTAACAGTTGCTGTTGGAACAGAGTTCGTGCCATACTGGATTTGGATTCCGATCAAATCATAGAATCGCTGCTCCTTGGAGAGCTTCTCTTCAAGTACGATGGCTGCAAGGTCGTCGTCTGTCATCTCTTTTTTGCGGTCGGCCAAATCTTTGAAAACTGTGAAAAGCCGATTTGCTTCTTCATCTGCTACTTCAAGCCCCAGTTCACTCAGGCGGTTTTTAAATGCATGGCGCCCGGAATGTTTTCCAAGCACCATGGAATTGGATTGAAAACCGACTAGGTCAGGGGAAATAATTTCATACGTTGATTTTTCCTTCAATACCCCATCCTGGTGTATTCCTGATTCATGTGCAAAAGCATTCCTGCCAACAATTGCTTTGTTGGCTGGCACCACCATACCTGTCAGCTTGCTGATCAAACTGCTCGTTCTGCTGATTTCCTGAAGATTCAGACGGGTTGAAGCCTGATAATGATCATTCCGGATATAAAGGGCCACTGCCAGCTCCTCAAGTGCCGCATTCCCGGCTCTTTCACCAATTCCATTTATCGTGCCCTCAATCTGTGTTGCCCCATTTTCTATAGCTGATAGTGAATTCGCTATGGCCATTCCCAAGTCATCATGGCAATGTGCTGACAAGGATACTTTATCTATAGAAGGAACATGATTTCTTAAATATTGAAAAATTTCACCGTACTCCTGTGGTGATGTGTATCCAACTGTATCTGGTATGTTAATGATTCCTGCACCCGCCTGGATGACCTTTTCTATGATCTCTGCAAGAAAAGGCAGTTCTGTCCTGGTAGCATCCTCTGCAGACCATTGGACGATCGGGAATTTGGAAGCAGCATACTTAACAGTTTCAACTGCTGTTTCAACCACTTCTTCTTTCGTCTTTCTTAACTTATACTGCCTGTGGATTGGAGAGGTTGCCAGGAATGTATGTATCCTTGGCTCAGCTCCATCCTTTAAAGCTCCCCATGCAGCATCTATATCAGAGATAACTGCTCTCGCCAATCCTGTGACCGAGCAATTTTTAATCGTCTGGGCAATATTCTGTACGGATGCAAAATCCCCTTTCGACGCTGCAGGGAAGCCTGCCTCAATAATATCAACGTTCAAACGCTCCAGCTGCCTGGCGATTTCCAATTTTTCCGAAAAATTAAGGTTTACACCGGCAGATTGCTCGCCATCTCTTAGTGTAGTATCAAATATTTTAATTATTGCCACTTACGACCACTTCTTTCTTCTTGCTGCTATTAACAAACGGCATCATTTTGCGGAGTTCTCTTCCCACCTGCTCGATCGGATGCTCATTCTCTCTCTGATTTACAGCATTGAATACCGGTCTATTTGCCTGGTTTTCCAAAATCCACCCTTTTGCAAAATTCCCTTCCTGGATATCTTTCAGCACTGCCTTCATTTCTTCTTTCACTCTTGCGTCAACTACCCGCGGGCCGCTGACAAAATCTCCCCATTGAGCTGTATCTGAGATGGAATAGCGCATTCCTTCAAGACCGCCCTCATACATAAGGTCAACAATGAGTTTCAGCTCATGTAAACATTCAAAGTATGCCAGTTCCGGCTGATAGCCTGCTTCTGTCAGAGTCTCAAATCCTGCTTTCACCAAGGAAGTCAGCCCTCCGCACAGCACTGCCTGTTCGCCAAACAAATCTGTCTCGGTTTCTTCCTTAAAAGTCGTTTCCAGAGCACCTGCACGAAGAGATCCAATGGCTTTAGCGTAAGCAAGAGCCAGTTCCTTTGCTTCCCCTGTAACGTCCTGATGGACTGCAAACAGGGCTGGAACACCTGCATCCTGTTCATATGTTCTTCTGACTAAATGGCCAGGTCCTTTCGGTGCTACCAGCAGTACATCACACTCTTTTGGAGGCACGATCTGATTAAAATGAATATTAAATCCATGGGCAAACATTAATGCCTGGTTTGATAAATTAGGTTCGATTTCTTCCTTGTATACTTTTGGCTGCAGTTCATCCGGCAATAGGATCATCACTACATCAGACTGCGCTGCTGCCTCACCGACCGGATATACCTGGAAACCGTCTTCTTCTGCTTTTTCCCATGACTTCCCTTTCCGAAGGCCGATGACAACCTCAACCCCGCTGTCCCTCATGTTTAACGCATGTGCATGTCCCTGGGATCCATATCCGATGACCGCTACCTTCTTCCCGTTTAAATACGCTGCATTTGCATCTCCGTTATAATACATTTTCGCCATGTTTTATCTCCCTCTCCGAATAAGTTTTTTATATTTATAATAGTTTATTTAAACGATAGAGTATGACTTGGACTGCTGGGAAGTACGCTGTGTTCCTCTAGGGAATGCCGTTGTTCCTGTCCTTGCAAGCTCTTTGATTCCATATGGTTTAATGAGTTCAATGAATGCTTCAACTTTATCAGATTCACCTGTAATCTGAATGGTCATGCTATCCTTGCTGACATCTATAACAGAAGCTCTGAAAGGTTCAATTAATGAATAAATCTCATTTCTTGTATATGGGACTGCCTGAACTTTAATAAGGGCAAGCTCTCTAGCGACAATTGACTGGTCCGTGATATCCGTTACTTTTATCACATCGATTTGCTTATTCAGCTGTTTCGTAATTTGTTCGCTGGCACCGGAGTCCTCAACATGGACCACACAAGTGATTCGCGACATTCCTTCATGTTCAGACAGGCCGACTGAAATGCTTTCAATATTAAAGTTTCTTTTGGAAAATAGATTAGTAATTCTGTTTAGAACACCCGGCCGATTCATCACAGTCAGGCATATGATTCGTTTCATGGTTTTACACCTGCCATTTCATGAAGTCCTTTTCCTGGTGCGATCATCGGATACACGTTTTCATCAGGATCCACCCTGAAATCGATAAGCACAGGTTCGCCGTTATGAAGCACTTCATCCAATACCTCTTCAGCCTCTGCTTCAGATTGGATGACATATCCTTTTATCCCATAGGCTTCTGCCAATTTCACGAAAGAAGGCTGTACCGGGATTTTGCTGTGAGAGAAACGGGATTCATAAAAGATCTCCTGCCACTGCCGGACCATGCCCAGGGCCATATTATTAAAAATAATAATTTTCACCGGCAGATTCAGTTCCTGAATGATAGCAAGCTCCTGAGTTGACATTTGGAATCCTCCATCTCCGCAAATGGCGAGTACGCATGCTTCCGGGTCAGCCAGCTGAGCTCCGATGCTTGCCGGGAAACCAAATCCCATTGTTCCAAGTCCTCCTGATGTCACCCATCTGTCTGCTTTATTAAAGCGATAGTATTGGGCTGCCCACATTTGATGCTGTCCTACATCTGTTACGACGATGGCATTCCCTTCCGTCTTCGAATGAAGCATTTCCATGACTTTCTGGGGTTTCAGCTGTACGGATTCTTTATCATAGTAATATGGATATTCCTCCTGCCACCTCAAGATGGTTTCCATCCATTCTTTATGGGCAGGCGGCTTTCCATCCTGCAGAATCAGCTGCTCTAGAGCTTCTTTTGCATCTGCCACAATCGGGATGGACGTTGGAACGTTTTTGCCGATTTCAGCAGGGTCAATATCAATATGGGCGACTGTTGCATGTGGTGCAAAATGCTGTAAATTCCCTGTTAATCTGTCATCAAAACGGGCTCCAATATTAATCAGCAAATCGCATTCTGTAAGGCCCATATTGGCTGCATAACAGCCGTGCATACCGGCCATACCGATGAATAATGGATGACTTGCAGGAAATCCGCCGAGGCCCAGAAGTGTGTGGATAACAGGTATTTGCTGCTGCTCCGCGTATTCTTTCAATTCTTTGGATGCTCTTCCATGAAGCACTCCGGCACCAGCCAGGATGACAGGCTTTTTCGATCTGCTGACTGCTTCAGTTAATTTTCTTATTTGAAGGTAATTTGGTTTTAATGTCGGCTGATACCCCGGCAGATTCACTTCCGTTTCTTTCTCAGGCTGATCTGAAACTCCTGCAGCGATGTCTTTGGGGATATCAATCAGCACTGGTCCTGGCCTGCCGGTTGAAGCTATATAAAAAGCTTCTTTAACGATTCTCGGAATATCTTCAATGCTGCGGACCTGATAATTGTATTTTGTAATTGGAGTGGTTATCCCCAGGATATCTGCCTCCTGAAAGGCGTCTGACCCAATGACTCCCGTTGCTACCTGGCCTGTAAATACAATCAGCGGAAGTGAATCCATCATTGCGTCTGCAAGACCGGTAACAATATTAGTGGCTCCTGGTCCTGAAGTGGCAATTACGACACCAGGCTTTCCTGATATACGGGCATACCCTTCAGCAGCATGAATTCCTCCCTGTTCATGACGCGGCAGCACATGAAGAATCTTTGAATGATACAGCTTGTCGTAAAGTGGAAGAACAGCTCCTCCAGGATAACCAAAAATCACTTCAACATTTTCTTTCTCCAAGGCTCTTAATAACAGATCAGCGCCGGTGACAGGATATGTCTCCGTTTTTGTTTCTGTTAAGGCAGCTTCCTGCAGCATTTGTTGATAACCTCCTCATGTTTTTAAACTCCAATATAAAAAGCCCTTCCACCCCTAAAGAAACCTAACGATTGTAGGTATAAGGGATGAAAAGGCTTTGATCACCTGTTCCACGGTACCACCCTGATTCACGCTTATGATGCGTGCACTCATGAACAGCGGATTTGCTGTTCGTTTTGATAACGGGTGAAGAACACCCGGCAGCCCCTAGTCGATTCACTTTCAGGACTGCGCTCAGAGGTGAGTTCATTTTAAGAGGGCATTACCGGGTTTCAGCAGATCCGGCTCTCTGGGAATGCCTGTCATAAAACTACTTATCCTCTTCTACGCTTTTCCTATTCTAAGATTTAAACTCAATACACTAACGCTTTAAATCATTGAATTGACAGATTAAAAAAAACCCAAATTTCTATATTGCGAGATAGATTTCACTTGGTTGAAGTTTATAGTTGCTGGTGTGAATTTCTTATATTGAGGACTATCTTACGCCCATTTTAATCGCCCGTCAACACCCTTTTTATGAATTATTTGATAATTTAGATTAATCTGTTTTTGTGTATCCGCTTACATTGTTGATATATTCACATTTCATAGGACAAAAAATTTTTTATATTTTTTTGATGATGGAGATAATATAGCTGAAGAGGTTTAATGAGGCAATCTAAAGACCGCTGGCAGGTTCCTGCCATTAAAAATTAATATTGAAAACAAAAAAACCCACCTGAAAGGTGAGTAAAATTCGGTAAGATATGTAGTGTTTCCAGATGTGTAAATGGCGTCCCAGGAGAGATTCGAACTCCCGACCGACTGTTAAACGATTGCTCAAAAACCGCGTCCTAATCGCTAGTTGATACGGTCACTATCCGAACTTGGACCGTTAGGACCGATACAACTAGATTCTACTATTATACGGGCTGTCCGTCAAACTAAAGTTTACTTCCCTACCGAATTTCGTCGAATGTTTTTACCGAGCCTAGACCGTTAACCCACTCAGCTAATCGCGCTTTACGGGCGGGCGTCTTCGTAAAGTAAACGAGTGTATGCCCTGGCATTGATCGTAGGAGCTCCGCATATAACCTAACCTTTCGTTTGTTGTCTGCCATATCCCGGGTGTTATCGACTTCTATGACGTAGGCTACGGCGTCTCGCTTAAAATAAGCGTCGCATACGGCTTTAATCTTCGTTGCGGGGGTTAGCCCCTTCACAACGTAATCGACGCGTCTCGCTGGCGGATTTTCCGCCTCTAGCGTGTGCTCCGTTTTCCAATCCGGCGGGCACCCGTAATGCAAATATACTTCATTACGTAGCAGGTGATGCTCGAGTTGTGCGGACCTCGTGATTTCCCGTGTGGATCCGATTAGGTCCCGTCCTTTCTTATTTAAATAGACGACCTTCTCCCGGTTGTAAAATGCTTCGTTTATATATGGGGCCAGCTGCGTAATTACCCGGCAGGCATTCCGGTAGCTCTTTAGGTCATGCTTCCGCCTTAGTTGCCTGATGCTCGCCACTCCCAACGAATCTATCGTCGTTAACAGACTTTCTAATCGCGCTTGCTCCATCGGTACTACCGCCTTTCTCCATCATTCCATCGTCAATATACGGCACCTGCACGGTGCGTTTCTTTTCCACGAGGTAAATCGCTCTGCCAGGTATGGCCGGCAAGTCTTCGGCACCTACATCATCGAGCAGCACACGGCTGGCAATCGAGGAAGCGCATATGAACGATACCCTTGCGACGATGTTCATTTTCACCTGCATCGGCACGGCTTCTTTCGTTGGGTACTGTGTCGCGTAGATAAGCCGATAGCCTAGCCCGCCTGATATACGAGCTATTTCGCTTAACGCCGCCTGGCAATACTGCGCATACTTCTTCGCTTCTTTATCCTTTACGATGTCCGGCGATAGCTCCGCGCCTTCGTCTACGATGATGAATGTTCGTTTCTTAATCGGGGTATCCACGATGTTCGTGTAGCCCTTTTCGCGGAACATGAGCTCCCGTTGCTTTAGTTCGTCCGTTAGCTTCAATAACAATTCGGCTGACTCGTATACATCGCAAGCGACTTCCCTTACCTGCGGGTATTTCTTCTTGTACTTGTAGAACTCGAGCCCCGCCTTTAAATCGAGAATATAGAACTCGACGTCATCCGGGTTATTCTGAATCAGCGTGTGCATAACGACTTTCATAAATACGGTCTTACCAAACCGAGTGACTCCGCCGACAAGCATGTGACAGTAGTGCTCGAAGTTATGGTATAGCACGCCTTTATGGTTACGGCCAATCGGGACTTCCCACGTACCCTCACGTATCAGCCCGTTGTCGTAGTTCCATTTCTTCGGCAGCTGTTCGCGGAACACCTGTAGCTTTAATACGCCGTCAAACTCGTACTCGACTTCTTTGTTCAACGCATCCTTAAGTGCAGGCGTTAAGGCGTCGAATATCTCCGACGGCAACCCGTGAGGCAACGAATAGAGGTACGTTGTATACTCGGGCTTATCGTACTTGCGGATGAGCTTCGGTATCTTCACGCCGTCTTTCGAGGCAAACCCGACCCTTCGATTCATAAACACCTGCTTGATGATTTCGGCTTCGCTCGGCTTTCGTTTCGGTATGAACGCTGCGCCAGCTAGTACGGCAGGAATCGCTAACCATTCGATCATATTACGCCCTCCAATATCGTTCGATTATTTTCTCCTCGAGTTCCGCGTAACTGTCCACGTCATTCGCCGTGTGATTATAGATGTGGCCGAGTATCGCGTCGTATTCCTCTTTGGACTTCGCGCCTTCGTACAGCTCGTTTAGATAGGCCGAGCTAAACAGGACAGGCGAATTATCTAACCCCTCGTATTGTAGCTTCCTTCGCTTCGGTCGTTTGGCATCCGAGTAGCCATCGATCAATCCGCGCAGCACAGAATTTAACATAGGGAACCTCCATGATATACGTAGTATAGTCGGACTTTAAATGAATAAAACGGGTCAAGCCGGACAATAATCGTAGCAAGGCGTTGCACACTGCAATGACGAATTCACCAGAAGAAGATGTCTTTCACGTAGTCAAGGAAGTAAAGAATGCCCCCGAGTTTGACGCATTCCATGACGACTTTCATCGCTGTCTCGTTTATAGGTAAGCCGGCCTTCTCAAGCGCGGTCAACACGAGCAGCCCTCCACCTGTAGCGCCAACAAAGGTAATCCCAAAAGTAAACGGGTCCATTTCGCTGCACTCCTCTCTTCGCTGAATACTACAATGTATTACGAAGATACCGAAAAGATGCACGTTTATTCCGAAAAAATTACGTTAATACTAAAGACAAGTTACCGAAAGGAGGCGATAGTATGTACGATCCATTTCATACTCCGAGCTGGGACGATGATAAGTCCCGGGACCACTACGACGGCAAGCGCTATTCCTGCGATTACTGCGGGATTACACTCGAGGACCACGAGTCGTATATGCGAGGTGGCAAGGTATACTGTGGCTGCTGTAAGTAAACGAAAAAAGCCCGCCGGGTTAGGGCGAGCTGTTAACGTTATTTCTTTTCGTCAAGCAATCGGTGTAGGATCCGCGCTAGTTGACCGCGAGTCGTCGGCTCATTCGGACGGAAGCTGCCATCGGAGTAACCTTTGATAAGCCCTTTGTCTTGTACGAACTTAATGGAGTCTACGTAGCTAAAGTCCGCAGGGATATCGGTGAACCCCGTTGCTTTCTTATTCTCCGCAGCACTCGGTTTCTTCTCTTTCTTCGCTGCAGGCTTCGGAGCCGACTTACGTTTTAACCCGTAGAACTCCGCCAGGGACTTCGCGTTTGTCTCACCGCAAAGTTTACGGTAGGCATCGGATTTTAGCTTCGGTAGGTCCGTCTTGGAGTCCATGAAGCCGTGCTCAATTAGAATTGCGGTCATGTGAGTCTCGCGCAGAACGTGGAAGTCTATCGATTTGACGCCTCGATCCCGAAGACCTGTCGCTTTAATTAAGTTCTTCTGTACAACGTTGGCTAACTTAACGGCTTCTGCCGGCTTGGATTCGAACACAAACGTGTCGATACCGCCGTGGTCACCCATTTTGCCGTTGAAGGCATTCGCATGGATAGATACGAAGACATCGGCTTTCCAGGCGTTAGCGCTGTTTGTACGCTCGGATAACGGGACGTCTCGGCTATCTGAATGCGTAAACTTGACTTCGACGCCTTCGTAGTTCTTCAATTCGTCGCGCATTGCAAGCGATACTGCGCGGTTAAACTCGTATTCTTTCATTACACCAGGGCTAGGGCTACGTTTACCTGGCGTGGAATAACCGTGGCCTGCGTCGATTACAACTTTAAGTGTCATTATTCGTTTCCTCCTTCGAGTCTATCGTCAATTCCGTTGCCGTTTTCGTCAGGGAACCACTTACCCTTTTCCGGATTACTTACGATTCCAGCAGCAACTAGCGTAAGCAGCAGTGCATTGACGTATAAGTTCGTTTGCTCCGGCGCGATCCCGAAAGCATCGTTTAATACCAACGTCGCCAAAGCCCCGAGTGCTGTCCATAAACCGTAATTTTGCCATTTGATTTTCATTACGACTCCCCCTTAGTTAATTAGTGCGCTGATTACCGACGGTACAACCGCAAAGATACCGGCGATAATCGCAATCCATAAGCCCCACTTTTCGTTTCGGTCGACTTGCCATTTGCGGTCGTTCTCGTCAAGCCGCCGAGTTAGTTCTTCGATTTCCTTCGTATTATCCTTCGCCGTGTCAAGTGCAGCCCTTGCCGTGTGCTTCACGTCAACTTGTTCGTCAAACTTCGTTTCTAAACGAGCGAGACGGTCGAGGATTTCCAACAAGTACCTATCACGCTCCTGTTCATCCATTTTCGGCTTCCCCTACCTTCGACTGTAGTTTCTTAACCTGCTCGATTAGCACCGCCCTGTCGACCTCTAGCTGTGCGATGCGTGAAGAAAGCGTCTGTACGACGCCCTCTATGCTAATTTCCGAGCCTACGTTACTTCCGTTTTGTCCGTTATCCATTTCCCATTCCCCCGTTTAATTTAGATTCTAACTCCGTCACTCGCTCGCGGAGTTCCTTTACGATAGGTAGCAGCAGAATCCATAGTCGGTCATACGCGATACCTTCGATTTCCTTCGTGCCGTCTTCGTTTAATATGCCTTGTACGAACATGTCAAGTCCGGCTTCCTCGACGTCTTCCGCAACAAGTCCCCAGACTTCCTCGATAGGTAGCAAGTCGTCGAATTGCCCTTCCGCGATATCCTCGCCTTCGGTAACGGCAGTTAGGTAGGCTGCGTGCTGTTCCGTGGCGGTCTTATCGAACCAAGTCTTCGGCTTAAGGTCGAGGATTCGATCGGCAATGCCCTCGGTTTTCGCTTCTTTGATGTTCAACTTATATTTAGTTGCGGACGACTGACGCCCGAACGTTCCTGACGACGTTATAAGCATCGGTAGGGTCGTAGATGAACCGGAGTACGTACGGTCGTATATTTCGTATGACCACACGCGGGACCCGGTACCGTCAGCGCCGACTCGAAGTTTCGCACCGTTTGACAACTCGCTGGAAAGTACAGCTTCATCGTTGGCCATGAAATAGCCTGTATTCGATTGGATGCGTACACGATCGCCCAGTGTGTAGATGTTATCGACGTTTTCGATGTGCTTTCCGGTTAAGTCGAGATTAGTCATTCCGGAATGATAAACCGAATGCCACGCTCCCCATGTCGAAGTTGTAGCACCGCGCCTGAAGTAAAAGCCGTCTTGCGAGCCGGGAAATGCTAACTGATAAGCGTGACCCCCGGATACATCAGAAGATGAACTTCCATAAGGTCTGAACATAATCGTTCCGGCATATGTCCCCACTCCGCTCATACCTATCGTGGATGTATTTTTAAAGTCGAAATAAACCCCTCTAGCACGGTCTGTTGGCCCTGTGTTATTATCTCTTGTATCTGAGACTGTGACAGAGTTAGCATTCCCCCCAACCGACCGAGTGAATGAACTCTCGTGCAACCCGTCCAAAAGATCCGCGTCAAGTCCACTGCCTGTGCCATCGTTTCCGGCGTGCCACGCTTTATGTCCGGCGCTTCCGACAAGCAAGTTATCCGTCCACAGCGTGATTTTGTCCACGTTCGCAAAGGTCCGGCTTTTGTCCAGCGTATTCTTCCCACCGATATCGATTTGCGTTTTGTGGACTGTCGATCCTGCAGCGTTTTGCCACGAATAGGAATCGATGACTGCGACCGGTCCTGCCAGCCCCAACGCCCCGAATGAGTTCAACGTGATTTGCGAACTGTATCCGGTAGATAAATCGTCACCATCGATCAGCAGATTTGATGTCGTCACTTTCCCTTTGAACGTCCCAGATGCACCGGATAGTGCGCCCGTGAATGTAATGTTATTCGCAATAACGGAATTCGCCTTCAGCACGCCCGCGTCCACGGTGCCCGCCGTGATGTTTCCCCCGTGAATGATCGTCGTTCCGGACGGCTTCCACGGTGATGGTTCGGTCTTGTCGGATGTCACCTTTTCGAGTTGCAAACAATCCCAATAGACGACCCTTCCGCCTGTCTCGCGCGTTCTCAGATATACAGCGACCTTAGTTGTACCTGCAGGTGCTACTCCGGTTGTGAACACTCGCGTCCACGATGCATTGTTGCTTCCGCCACCTACGGTAGTTTCGCCGGTATGGAGACCTAGCTGATTCCCTGAATCATCGCGAAAAACCAGATTTATCCGTACTGTAACAGCCGTCGTGTTGTCGCGAAAAGCGTAGCCGCTTACGACGTATTTCTCGCCCGGTGCGGCAGGAACAATACCGCCAGAGTCCTCGATATACTTATAAGCATCTGACGTTGATGTGGCGGTCTTTAACGATTTGTGGCCGACCATTGCAACTTCGTCACTGACTTGACATATCGAAAAACCACCGACCTGACCAGGCGGCGTCCCTTCAAGCTGATCGAAGTTATCCCACCCTGGCGCGATGATGTTCGGGCTATCTCCGCTTGTGAGTAGTTCTGCGGAAATTACACCGGTCTGGATGCGGTCTGCCGTAATTGTACGGGAAGCAAGCTGCTGAGCCGTAATAGTGCCGGCAGCAATCTGATTCGCCGTAATCGAGTTCGTATAAATTTTACCGCCGTCGATTAACGTTGAATTCGGATGCACCCACAAGTCCGTTGAACCTTTCGCTGCATCTGCGATGTCTTGCGCCGTGGTACCGGGCGTGATTTGACGTGTGTATACGTTGTAGTCTGTCGGTACTCCCGGCGAAGGTTCCCAATCAATGCCGACCCATCCGGAGGTCTGAATATTCTCCGTGATGTAACAGTGCAGACTCAACGGATTCCCCGAGTTCGCCGGCACCCAGACTTCGAGGTACACGGTATCGTAAGTACCTTTAGTTACCATTCGCACTGAGTGGAACGGAAGAGACGAGTAGTATGACGATGAGGTAACCGCAACAAACGGTCTCTGCCCGTAGTTAACCGACGCTTCGAAAACCGCAGTCATATGGTTACTTGCGGTGGTGTCCTTTAGGATAAAGCGCCCGTACGCTCGACTGCCCTCGCACTTAGCTATGCGGTACCAACCTTCCGGGGCAACGCTCGCTTGGTAGTAGTAGTTGTTACCGAGTGTTTTAAACGCTTCTCCGAAGAATGTTCCGCTGTCTACTACGTTTGGACCTTGTGGACCTTCCGGACCTTCGGGTCCTTGCGGGCCTGTCGGGCCTTGGTCTCCTTCGGGGCCTTGCGGGCCTTGCGATCCCGTAGCGCCTTTATCGCCTTTATCGCCCTTCGGACCTTCGATTAGCGACCAAGTGTAATCGGCAGCATTCGTAGATTCCGTTTGGCTTAGATTGTTATACGATATACCTAAATACGCCTTACCCGTTGGGCTGTCGCTGAGCCCCGAACCTGTCGCTGTGTCAGCGTACTTAATCCACGTGTAGTACGTTTTACCGTCAGATCCCGCAGGTCCCGCAACCCCTTTATCGCCCTCGATTTTCGACCAGGTGTAGTCACTTGCAGTCGAGGATTCCGTAGGACTCGAGTTATTGTACGAGATACCCATGTACGCCTTACCCGTTGGAGAATCGGACATGCCGGAGCCTGTCGCTGAATCAGCGTATTTGATCCACGTATATAGCGTTTGCCCATCGTCGCCCGGCGGGCCTTGTACGCCCTGTTCGCCTTTATCTCCTTTAATCTTCGTCCACGAATACATTGACGGGTCAGTCGAGTCTGCCGAAGTGAAATCCGTATACGTCCCGATGTAGAGTTTATTAGTTGAGTCGGTCGTAGAGAAGCCGGAAGTTCCTGTGGAGTTATTCGCCCACGCCGTGTGGAAGTACGGCGTTAAACCATCGTCTCCTTTCGGCCCGGGCAACCCTTGCGAGCCGTCCGCTCCTTTAATTAGCGTCCAATTATAATCGGCGGGATTGGTAGAATCGTTAGGCACGTTATCAACGTAGATACCGATGTATGTCTTATCGACCGAATCACTAACCGAGAACCCCACGGTGCCGTCTTCGCTGTTGGCGTAGGCAATGTGCGTATAACTTGACACCCCGTCTGCTCCCGGCTTGCCTTGAATCCCTTGGTCGCCCTTATCGCCTTGCAGCCCTTGCGTACCCTGCGGACCTTGCGGGCCTTCGATTTTTGACCACGTATAGTGCGACGGGTTCGTAGATTCCGTTTGACTCTCGTTGTTATACGAGATTCCTAGATACGATTTGCCTGCAGGGTCATCGCTCATTCCGTTTCCTTGCGCATCATCAGCGTAGCGAATCCACGTATAGTACGTAGTCCCGTCGGCACCTGCCGGCCCCTCAACGCCTCGGTCGCCTTCAATCTTTGCCCACGTATAGTCAGACGGGTCTTCCGATTCGTATGGCGTTTCGTTATTATACGAGATACCGATGAACCCTCGCCCGGTCGGGTCGTCGCTCATGTTCGTGCCGTTTTCGTCATCGCTGTATTTAATCCAAGTGAACAACGTGATGCCGTCTTCACCGGCTGGCCCACGTACACCTTGCGGACCGCCAGGACCTTCACGCCACTCCTGTAACTCGTCGTCCCAACGTTTCCATACGTCATGTTCCGGATTGGAAGTATCGACCCATATCAGCTGCTTGTTCGTAGGGGGCGTAGCGCCTCGGTAGAACTTAGGCTCAGCGTAGTTTTCCGTGTACTCTTTCGATGCCTCGAGGTTTGCCTGCGCCTGCTCGATACGTGCTTGCTCCTCGGCTGATAGCTTACCGTCCGTATACTCGATTACTTGATCGATTTGCGTAGCCGTATACTTAGTCGCAAGCTCCTGCTGTTCAACCCCGGATAACTCCGCGAACTTCTTCTCGATCTTCGTAAGCAAGGTAGGGCGTTTCTCCCCGAAAGTAGCCTCGAGTGCGAATCCGTCTTCCTCGTGTACCTCGGTGAACTCAACGATAGGAGACGACAGTACGATGCCCCAGGATTTGCTGTGAACGGTAACTCGGTCGCCCAGGTCGAAGTCCACGCCGTATTCGTATGGAGTTTCAGCGATAGGAAGACCGCCTGGTATGCGATTGATTTCACGGATGATCGGCGTTAATATTTGCGATTCAAACGATAGCAGCCTGCCCATCTCGGCAAGTTTACGCTCGCCTCGCTGGATTAAAAGGTCGCGGATTTCTTCCGGTGTCTTCTTTTCCTCGCCGTCCCCACCTACGTCCCTTGCGTCGATGAACGTCTCAATTCGCTCAAACCCGGTTGCCCCTGAGCCGACTACAACGATTTCCCTGTCCTCGTCCTCGCCTTGCCCGCCTACGTAACCTACGTTGCGGTAGCTTTGGTCGCTGTCGGTGAACGATTGGTCTTTAATAGTCCCGAAGTCAGGCGAGAAGATAATCGGTGTATTTCCCTGTTCGTTGCCCCTCGTCATGTCTCGCTGCGGGATAACGTCAAATACGAATTTCTTTTCGACAACATCGGCGTAGACGTGCCAGCCTAGCCCCGTTAGCATTCCGATTTGTTCAAACTCCGTAGAAAGCTCCTTGTAACGAGATGACCACTCGATAGGCTCGCCTCGCCACTGATTAGGCGCGACTTCCATTCGAGGCATTTTACGGTCAGGATCCGTTGGGTTTACGAAGTGCTTTTCGACGTACTTCTTCATTACCGTCTCGCCGTCACCCTTAAAGCTGCTGTGACTCTTACCCGGGTCAGGCACAGACCAACGACGGCTGATTAAACCGTCGAGGGTGTACCCTTTAAACTTCCAATTCTCGGAGGCCTTACCGGAGGAGTCAAGGGCGATTTCCTTCGACATGATAATGCCTGCTTTATGCGCTTGCTTATCGAGGATAATGATTCGCCCTTTGTCAAGTTCCTCAGCTCCGTAAGCATAACGGTTGATGTGCAACTCGAACTCGCCCACTCCGAAGAAACTGCGGGTGAATATTAAACTGCCGTACGTGTCAATCTCGATTTGTAGGTCGAGAAACTCGTTATATACACGAATCGGTTGCTGCATAACCGAACCTCCTTTAAGATAGTTTGTTTATACGTGTCCAAGTGTCGACTACGTTAATAACCGCACCACTTGTGAATACTTTTCCGTTTAACTGAATTTGGTCGCCAGGCTCGAGAGTTTCGACCATGCTGCCGACCCACATGTTGTCTGCCTTAGTCGATGCGACCGCGGCGATGAACGGGAACTCGTACTTGACTCCGTTCTTAACGAGGTGGATCTGAATGTCCGCCTGCCCTACGTTAAGCCTGCCGTCGCCCCGAATTAGGAACCATATGAGGTAGACCCCGGCTGCCTTCGGTTTGAAGGTGTTCGTGCCTGCTTCGTTTTGATTGTCGGTTAACACCGTACCAAACGGGATAATCCTGTTCGTGCCGTCAAGGTCGTATGTCGGCGCAGTGTCTCGAGCCTCAACGAATGATTGATTAGGAAGCGTAATGATTCCGTCCCTGCTGACGGCTAAGCCCCGGTAAATATTATGCAACGGGATATACCCGCAAACAGTGTCGTCGGTGCGTTCGTCCGTAATGCTACCTGCAGCGATAAATGACTTGCCGGCCACCACTCGAACTTGTGCCACGCTTAGTTCGTAAATAGTTGTGTTCCGCGTAAGTGCCGGAGGTACCGGATTCGTTGCGGGAGTGCCTGGCTTGATATATGCGTAAGTCCTGCGCTCAGTAGGCGTATTGTCAAACCGGATAATCACCCGGTCAATACGGTCAAGCGATGGATCCGCGACCTCACACGTCAGGTCAAGTGGTGCTGTGTTCTCGTACATATAGCCGTTGGCAAATGCGTACCCTGCCGTTAATGAAACGGTCATATTCACCTTGGAGAGCACGAGCAAATCATCGAGGGTCGCCGTGTTAGACACGCCGTTACCGATAATTTGTGCGTGAAACCGCGCGAAGTCCTCGGCTCCGTACGTGACGGGTGCGCCGCCATCCGGTGTGTTAAAGAAGTAACTTCGTTCCATTTATTTCAACTCCTTATATACCTAAGAATTTGTTGTGCCATACTACAGACGCAATCGCGATGTCCGTTCCGGAGTCCGCCTTATACGACAGTAAGTTGTCGCCAGGTATCAGCGAGAAGAAATCGGAGAACTCGTCGAGGTAACCCCACGCTTTCTCGATTACTAGGCCGTCACGGTAAATCTCCACACGTTTGTTATGCCTGCTCGTATTTATATGAAGAACCTCGTTAGCCGCGAGTGCTCGGTTTAGTTTCAAGTACTCACCGGTAGTCTCGTTTGTAACAACGGGATTCACGACCGGTCCTTGTATGTTTAATTCGATCGATGTTTCAACGGTGCCTCGATTACGTACGACAGTCGAGTCGCCCTCAGTTCCGAACTCAATCGGAAAGCTAAACGGGAAACTAAACAGCCCTTCGTAGGCGGTCAACGCATGGGACACTTGCTGTGGCTCGCGCCAATACGGGTCGTGTGCGATTAAATCGATGGCTCCCTTTTGATAGCGAGCGCCTTGATTCGATGGCCCACTAGGGAACGTCGGTACGTGCTCAGGCACAACGTTGATTAGAAACGTCCTGCCCGATGCAATAACCGTCAAAGTGCCCGGGATCTTCGGATTGAACACCTGTGATAAGTTTCGTCGAGTTTGGGCGATATCGTAATCGCTAGAGCCCGTTATCATAAACATTATCTCGAGTGGTCTTTCGTGTAGAATCGAATCTATGAATCGGCTGCCGTCTTGATACGGTGACCGGTGAGACTGAACGTCAGCCTCGACTTCCCCGAACCCTTCGAAGCTAAGCGCTTTAAGTTGCGGAGAGAGGTCGAAGTCTATCGTTTGCCCTCGTTCGTTTGTGTAGCTGATTTCGTATAACATTAGAAATTCGCCCCCATCGCAAAGTCTCTAAGCGCTTGCTTTTGTTTACGGGCGGTTGCTGCCGGGCTTGACGCTGCCTCGCCATGGAAGTGTAGGTTCTGCGTTAGACCTCCGCCTCCCTGCGGTGTAGTCGGCTGTTGGTACGAGGTGTTTCGTGATGCCGTATAGGCTCCCCTTGAGGCCGCCACATTCGCGTTGAACGTGTAGTCTTTGTTCATGCGATCGAACGGGCGTTTAATAGCGTTGGCGACTATCTCGGCCTGCCGTTCCGCCTTCGATGCCATCGATACTACCCCGTCAAGTACTCCGAGAGTAATCCAGCGACCGACGTCCTTGTTCATCAGTTTCGACGGCGAGTGGATCTTAAAGAAGTTCGTGAACCCGGACTTGATTTTACCTGCGACACTCGAGACCGCACTCCCGATGTCAACGCTAGATATACCTTTTACTAGTCCTTGGATAATGTTCTTACCGATAGACCACAGGTCGATGCCCTCGAGGAACGCTTTGGCTTCGTCCCATTTAGTTTTAATGGAGTCGTAGATTTCGCGCATTTTATCCTTTACAGCACGCCACATGTCGCCCATTGCGCCAACTACCGTTGTAACCCAATACTTAACGCCTTCAATAACGGCTTTAGCTTCGTTCCATTTCGTTTTAATCCACGCGGATATCTTATTAAACGTATCGATTGTCCACGTCTTAATCGAATCCCAATTCTTGTAGATGACCGTAGCGATAAGGATAACAGCCGTAATTGCAAGACCGATAGGACCGGTTGCAAAACGAATTAACGCCATGCCGATACGGCCGATCCACGGAAGCACCGATGCGATTACGGAACCTAGCCGAGTGAGCCAGCCCCAGATACGCGTGAACCACGGACCTAACCCTTGAATCGCGGTACGTAGTTTACCGAGCCATCCCCATATCTTAACGACCCATCCGATGAACGAGCCGAGGGTACTGAATAACGCAACCATAGCGACACCTACGATACTTAGAGCCGCACGCCATAGGATTAAGTACGCTAGGAACTTACCGGCCTGCGGGTTCGCTTCGAGGAATGCGTCAATCCACTTGAATAGATTCGTTGCTACCTCGAGTACCTTTTCGCCGACCGGAGCCATCGCAATGAATATCTGCGTAAGCGCCTGGATAAAGCTGCCGAAGAACGATAGCAACTTCGGGCCATTCTCGGCAGTATATTCGAGGAATCGCTGCCATGCCGTATTGTTCTCGAGGTTAGCTGCCCACTCACGGAAGCTCTCGGACATCTTCAAGAACCCGTCAGAGAACGACTGAGTCAACGGGTCAAATGCTACGAACATGTTGAATAAGCCAACCGTGAAGTTACCGAGTGTTTTCATTAAATCCTCGAGGTAATGTCCGGCTGTCGTACCGAGCCATTCGAATATTTCCTTAACGTCCGTTGCACCGAGGTTAGCGCTGAATGCGTCCGCTAAGTTTTGCATCGCCTTAATCGAACCCTCAACCGTTGGTTGGAACATTTTTAACGCTGTGTTAGCGCCATTAAGCGCGGAAGCGAACACTTGTAACGTAGGCTCTCGGAACGTATCTTGCATTTTGCTCCACGTATCACGAAGCGCATCCAGCGATGTAAGTGCGGCCCTCGTACCGTCGCTTAGCTTTTTCCATTCGGCGGACCCCCGTTTAACCTCACCGTCGAGGTCCTTTAGGTGTTTAATCGCAGGCACAGCGACCATTGCGAATGCCCCGAGTCCTACGACTGCTCCGACAAGCTGTGACGCTAACGCTCCGGCTCCACCGGCTGCAACAGCAAGTGCGGGACCTAACGTCGGTATAAGTGCCCAGATAATACCTTGACCAAGCTGTAGCAGGATTTCATCGATATTACGGAGCCTCGTAGCCAAACGACCAATGTCGCCTTTTTGCTCGACCCATATCGTAATCTTTCGATACCACGGTAGTCGGTTAACCGCGTTGTTCGTTGCGTTTAGCTGATTTTGAGCATTGGCTGTGTCCGCGTCTACGTTGATGTCCGGGTCGACCGATTCTAACGCCGCTGCCTGTCGTTCTAATGCTTCAAGCTGTCGCTCTAACCGTTCGTGTGTGTCCGTAAACCTATCGACCGCACGAATCGTATAGCTTATGTTCATTTTGTTATTATTTTTCGCTGCCATGTCGTACCTCCCTTTCTACTTATTCCGTTTGGCTTCCTTCGCTTTAATCGAGTAGAACGCCGACCAAAACGGAATTTCGTTCGGAGAGATACCTTCGTCATGGTGTTCTATGCGTATAACGGATTCATCGGCTGTAAGACCGAACGCCTGCGCAACACGCTCGGGCAAATGAATCATAGAATAACGACGACGTGAACCCACGAGCTCGCCTACGGTTGTGTCCTTAGCGTCAGCTAATTCGTAAAGCGAGCGTAGGTAACCATCGTCCTTTAGTCGTTTTTTGCCTCGTTCTCCGCCCCATCATAGAATCCACTCATTTCAAGTATCTTGCCGGCAATCTTCTGAATCGCCCCGAACGACTTCTCTGCTTCGAGTTTCGCCAGGTCTTTTTCGTTGAACACGGATTCGCCTTCCTTCGTTTTGCAGCCGTAAATAACCGCAAGGTTCATCATACGTACCATGTCCGACCTAAACTTCATGACCTGTTTCATCTCGTTGGAAGCCAACGTTTTAATAGGCAGAGTTACGTCCCATTCGTCAACGTAAACTTCACCGTATTGAATATCGTCACTTGCTAGTACCTTTTCTCGTAATGCTTTAACGTCAAATTTCGCCATTTATAAAACCTCCGATAGTTTTAGTTTGATTACCCGAATTAATAAAAGCGCCCGCCAGGCACTTCGGATTATGCTTTTCGGTAGCTAACCTAGACGGGCGTTAACTGCCGTGATTAAGGAGTAGTGTCTACGTGTGCCAACGGGCCGGATCCCGTGAGGGAAAGGCTAGTTTCGATCATGTCGTCGTAAGGCGTACCTACTTCGAAGTCTAGCGATGCTTCACCTTCGTAAGCCGCGTCAACGTCGTCTTCATGGAAGAAGAACTTAATCGTTACCTTTTCGAATAGGTGGTCGACCCAGAACGTATCCACATCGAGGATAGTTGCTTCGCCCTCCCACGAGCCGTGCCCGATTTCATGCTCTGTCCACTTCTTGCCTGCAACGGTAGAGTCGACTTTCTCCGTAGAACCGGATACAGACCACTCGCGGAGCTCCATTACGGTAACCGGAGTACCTCCGACAGTGATGTCCACTTTTGCGTATTGTCCTGTCGCTTTCATTTACGTCATCCTTTCGTTTGTTATTACGTGAGTACCTCGACTGATACATCGAAGTAGCCACGGTGATTGTCGGTAATGTTCGAGTTATCTTCGTTTCTAATCGGTGTGAACCCGTTATCGTACAACGGTATCTTATTGCCGGTATCGACGAAGGACTCGGTTAATTCGTCATAGGAATACAACGTGTGCCCCTTCGGTTCCCGCAGTACTTTACGAACCTTCGACTCCAATCGGAATAACTCGTTAACATCGTTAGCGAATACGCCGACTTGGAAGTTGTAGGTATCGAAATAACTCCGATGCCCAGCCGATAATTCCTCGACTGAGTCCGTTATATACTCGATAGTCAAGTAAGGCTTCGGGATATTCGTCAGCTCTACGCCTTCATAGATGATTTGCACATCGTTTGCCTCGGGCACGCTAGACTCGAGGGCCTTACGGAGGGAATACGTAACATCGTAACTCAACGCTTACACCTCCCTTCCGTTTAGCCTTTGAATTGGTCCTTAACGATGTCCTCGAACCTACCCCACAAATGTGGCTGCTCCTTTCGGATTGCCCGTCGGAAGTAGTAGCGCTTCGTCTTATGCTCGTACTCTTGGCGCTGCGCATACGGCATTGTGGACCCGAAGTAGTACGTTAGAGGCGCTTCCCTTTCAACCGACGCGAGTATCGAGTGCATAAGCGCTGTGGTATCTTTCGGAGAGTAGTCGGCTGCCCTATCGGCCATAGCGTGAGTACCTTCCTCAAGGGCAAGCTCCAACCTTTTCCGGAGTTTCTTAGCACCTCTACGACCTACGTTCCTCTTAACGTTTTTAATACCATCATCGAACTCAATCCGATATTTAACCATTACTTAATCAGCTCGAGTAGGATATAGTGCCGGTTTGGTTCGCCAATCCCGAGTGTGTCACGCGCTTTAATCACGTACTGCTCGCCGGTTCTAACACGCTGTACCTTCGTAACGTCATCGACATCAACGCCGATGTCCAGGTTGATTATCGCGTCATCCGTCACTGCCAGCACGCCGTTAACGTATTGGATTTCGCCCTCGCCTCCGGATTGCGATATGAGCGTTTTCCACGTACCTTGTACGGTTTCTGTTGTCTCCCCGTACTTGTTGTCGCCGGTAAACGGGTCAGTTCCGATGATTGTGCGTTTGTAAAGCAGAATATCCTCGGTGCGGTGCTGGGTTATTTCTTCACGGGTTTGTTTGATGTGTTCGATGTCCCACGGTTCTAACATTTAACGTCCCCCTCGTAGCTTGTCGTGTAGGACTAGGTGAAGCGTTGATCGACAGCGCGGGTGCGGGTGCCGTATCTTTCGAGTCGTAACGGGGTAAACACCTTCGCCCATTCCGTACTCGTCCGCGTGAGCATAGATGTGGCATTTGTGACGTTCGTGCTCGCCTGGCTTGCCGTGTGGGTAGTCAACGATTCGAAGACCCTTCGCGATGCCGGAATACTCAGCGAATAGCGCGATGCCGTTTCGCATCAAGTAAAGAACTTCCGTTTCGACTATCGTCTTTATACGCCAATCTAACGTTTTAAAGCTACGAGCTACCTTGCGGTTCATCTGAGAGGTGACTTCGCCTTTTTGGATACTTGTTCGAAGTGTGCTCGAGACTTCCCGGGTTAGTAGTCGTGCTATATCACGTAGCCTGTCGTTAAGTTTTAAGCCGTCGGAATCCTTACGATTGAACGGTGTTCTCGCTAAATCGCGAATAAAAGCATCGGTTGATTTACCTAGTAGGCTCGGCAGTAGCAACGTCATATCAGCGAGGGCTTTCGCTAGTCCTGCGACTGCAAGTAAAGCCGTCACGTTCAACGCGGTTGCTATTGCGGTTGATAAGCCCATAAGCGTAGCCTCAGCCGTTGAATTAAACACCAACTGCAGCTCCGTTTGAATGCTACGGTAAATCTCGCCCTCAATCCGTTGTACCTCACGAATCACAGCGCCTTGCTTGTTACGTGGCACAATGCCGTTGAGGTCCGCATGCTTAGCCAATACATCTTCGACTGTCAAACGGGCCCTGTCGGCTGCCTTCGTTAATTGACCGTACTTACGGGGCAGGGTATTCTCGATTTGCTCGAGGAGTTCATCGAGTTGTGCGTTGAATTTCCGTTCGCTCACTTAATACGCCCCCTTAGTAAATTGGTCGGTCTGCTCTCGACATGACACGGAACCTTGGTCCGGCTGTCCGTCCTGCTTCGTTCTTTTTACGCTCGTACTTTCGGAATAACTGATCGGCCATGTTTCGGTAAGCCTCGGATACCATCCGTTTGTCTACCGATTCCTCGCTGTCTTTGTATTCGAAGTAGTACGCTGTCCTTAGTGCGATTTGCTGCGTCCCGTCCCATTCAGCGTAGAGGAGAACGAGTAATTGGTCTTCTGTTCGGACGTCCTGGTCGAGCCTAAAACCGTGCTCCAGCATTGACCTCTCGATCCATCCGTCTACGTCCGTTTGGTCTACGTTCGGAACGCCTTTAAATCGACTGAGGAGTGTCGTTGCTAACTCGGCTTTAGTCGCCATTTAAACGCCCCCTCGATTTATTCGTCGCCTTTCGGCTTGCTCTTCGATTTCGATTTTGCCTTCGCTTTCGGCTTTGACTTCGGCTCTTCTTTCGCTTCCTTTTGCTCGGTTTCCACTTGTATTTTGCCGTAACCGATGCGCTCTAGGTATGCAGCCGTTTTGTCGTTCACCTCAACGATAGAACCGGGGCCGTGTCCATCGACATAAGCCCCGATTACCTTAACTTTCGCCATTATCTATTAAACCGCGTAAACGTCAGCGTGGAAGATACGGCTAGGCTGTTCGATAGTTGGGAATCCGGCCGCTACCGTTTCTAGTACAGAACGGATAGGAGCACGTAGGTCTTCTGCAGTAAGAACGATACCCGGTTGGAATTCGTTTTCTACAGTTGGGCCTAGTAGGAATTTACCAACGCCCTCAGACAGCATTACTACACGGTTAACCGGGAAGAACTCGATTACTTCGTCAGAACCGTCTGCAACGTTCTTAACAGTTACCTTACGGTTAGTAACAACGTTAACTGCCGGTAAGCCGTATCCACCAAGTACGGAGTTAAGCTCGTCAACAGATACACGAGTACGACCGGAGCCAGATCCCGCAGCTTCCGTTACGATAGTCGTGTTCTTTAGTAGCAACGCTTGAACTTCACGAGACATGTAGATAGCATCCGGAGCTTCACCGTTAGCATCTTCGTACGCTTGGTTCCACTCAAGCAAGTCACCGATTACGTCGTGAGAAGCGTCAGCCCATGTTGAATCGGACAATACTTTTTTGTTCTCCGCAGGGATACCGAAGTCAACCGTTACTTCAACGCCGTGCTTCTTATAAGCGAATTGACCTTTCGTTAATGCTTCCATTTTGATAACGTCGATACGACGCTGCATCGCTTGAACAAGCTGAACGCCTTCAAACGTTAAGTTGTCGATCATCGCCTGGGACTCGGCGCCAGAACGTGCTTGGTGAAGCGCAAGTAACTCCTCTTCGGTAGCGATGTACTTAAGACCCATCTTCGCAATCTCGCCGGCCATAGAAGCGACTTGATTACGGTCAACAACCGGTGGCTCCGCGCCGTGTCCGATCATCGCAGCGATGTACTTGTTCGACTTGATGATGTCGTACGCAAACTTCGTGCTGAACGTATTCTCATTCGGGATATATCGGTCAGCGAACGTCGGCATTGTCTCTTCGACTGTTGCGTCCACCAATCCTAGTAATGCTGGTTTTTGGAATTGCTCTAAGTGTGTGATACCTGCCATTTTATATCGTCTCCTTTAATTTTGGTTTCGTTAGTTTTCGTTTAAATGCGTGTTAATTAGCGAGCTGGGATATAGCGAATGTTATCGTTAGCTGCTTTGAATGCGTCAGTCGGAGCTGCCGGTAACTTGTCAACGTAAATAGATCCACGTACGATTACTTCACCAACGATAGTGTCGTTCTCGCCGTCGTTTACAACATCGATGTTAAGAACCGAGAAGTCTTCGAATCCTGGCTCGATTGTGCCCGGAGTAGTCTCCGCGTAAGGCTCGAATTTTCCGGAAGTAGAGTTACGTGCAATAAGTGTACCTAACTCGATAGTTCCTGCCGGGAATGCAGTTGCGTCAAGAGTCGCACCTACTTCGATGAATTGAACGTGCTCAGACGCTAGAATATTTTTACCGCCTGTGAATCCTGTTTGGCTTGGCTGTAAGTTGTATGCCATTGTGAATCGTCTCCTTTGTTATTGGTTTAGTTTTTGCCTTTGACTTTGCCTAGCTTTTTCAGACGCTCGAAAGCTGCGCGTCCTTTGTCCTCGAGGTCTTTCGTTTTCGGCGGTTGCTTTCCGCCGTTGCCCGGGTTAGGGTCGCCGTACGGCTTTTCTTGCTTCGGAGGGAACAACGCCTTCACGCTTTCTAGCGACGCCTTAAGCGCTTCGTCATCGTCACCTTCGATTAATTTCGTAAGAGTCTTCGCTTGCTCCTCTGAGTAGCCGGCTTGAGCTAACAACGACTCTTTCTTGACTTGAAGCGACGTAGCACGTTGAGCCTCGAGATCCTTTTGCAGGTTATCGTATAGCTCCTTGTACTTCTGCTCCTCTTCAAGTCGTTTGCGCTCGGCCTCTTTGCGTTCAGCTTCGAGGGCTTCGTCGCGCTTGCGCTTCTCTCGGTCAAGACGTTCCCTAACGATGCGGTCGATATCAGCTTGCGTAAACTTAGGCTCGGGGTTAGTACCGGGTTCCCCTCCCGTGTTATTTTCACCTTGGTTTTCGCCTTGCTGTTCGTGCTGCTCGTTTTGTTGTTCGCCTTCTCCGTTTTCTGCGCTAAACTTCTGAATATCTAACGACATTAAAAACTTACGTGGTGCTTTCATAACTAACTCCGCCTTTCGCGTATTATTGTGCTTTCGCACGAGCCGTCAGTTTAATGACTTATCGTAGGTCCGTTACTTACTGAATTACCGCTGTCTTACCTGTACTGCTTACCTTTGGCGCACTTGGACAACACCGTCTCCACGGCAGTTTTGACAGGTCGCAATGTCGCCGTCAGCTACGTTAACTACCTTACCGGAGCCTCCGCACTCACTGCACATTTCGACTTCCTCACCTTTAGCGTTACGCGGTGCTGTGCCTTGTTCAAGCGCTAACTCGAGTTCCTCCGCTGCCGGTGTTAACGGGCCAGGCGCCGGCTTAGTGTCCGGGTTAATCGGCATGTCTCCACCGTACGGATCCATCATCGCTTGCATCGCTTGGAACTCTCGATTGATTTCGTCTTGCTTCGCTTTGATATCCTCAACGCCTAGTCGCTTAAGAGCGCCTGACTGCGATTCTAACTGCGCGGTCATTTCCTCCGTTAATAGCTCGACAAGTTCCTTACGGTTATCTGGTAACGGCAGTACGAATTTCATTTCTGTTTCGTAGTCTTCGATTTTACGGATGATTTCTTTATCGTAATTGAAGTTGCCTTCGCCTAAACGAGCTTGCAAGTACTTGATTGACTTCTCGTGAAGCTCCTGCAGACCGTATTCCCACGATAACCAGTGCTCTTCGGTGTCCGAGATTATGTCGTGGAACAAAATCTGTAGGGCATCCCCGTTAAGTCCTCCGAAGTTAAGCTCCTGCGGAACCACCTGCGGAAGGCCGGATACCTCGTGCATTGCGCCTTTGACTCGCATGTATTGGTCCTTAAATACCGCGCCCCACTTGAAGCTCGATTCTAGCTTTTGGATTGACGGGTTCTGACCGTCTTGGAATCCGCGTGCCTCGAGTACTGCGCCAGGTGCGATTTGCATTTGGTCGGCTGTGCCCTCAGGTGCGTTTAATACAGTAGTCATCGCGAACATTTCGAACTTAAGTGCGTCGATTGCGTCCTCGTTCATTCGGTTCAATACATCGTTCTGCTCTCGTAAGTTAGCAATCTCGCTGTCTCGCGCGTTCTCAGCTAGTAAATCGTTAACCTCGAATGCTACGACCGGGATGAACGGAATACCCATCGGTGTCCTCGGCTGTACTTGCTCGATTACTTCGAGGTCTTCCGCTGAGTAAATCGCCTCTTCTACGAAGCATTGACGTTCGCCTGTGCCTTCGTTGTCTCCGATGCCTCCGCCTTCTAGCGTGAATGTCTGCTTACGGAATGCTTCGATTTCTTCGTCCCCGTCTTCCACCATCATCTGTCGGATAAAATGGCACGCGATCATCTCTTCGTAGTCATCGTCCGAGTATACCGGAAAAAATTCCGTATCTGGACGGAAGATCCATCGTAGCTTACCTGTGTACGGATTGAACACGATTTTAGCGACAACCCTGTCGGCGATTAACCGGTCACGCGCTGCCTGCAGTAACTTACTGCGCATTTTGTTCTCGCGCCATAGCTGATGTAAAACCTTCTCGAAGCCCTCTGCGATTCTGTCGGCCTCTAACTGAGCCGGGTCTTGCGCTTGGACATTCGGCGCTAACGTTGGCTGCGTGGCTGACTGCGCCCCTTGCGGTGCCTGCGGTCCTGCCGGGGAATTACCCGCTGTTTGCGCTCCTGAGCTCGCCTGGGTAGGAGAACCTTGCGCTTGCCCTTCCGCTTGTTCTGACGTTGTTTGCACCGGTGATGTGCCGTCGTCATTTACGATTTTCTTCCGAGGGACTGACACCGAGTGCTTTCCGCCCATTTGCCATCGAGCCTTACGGTTGATAATCGCCTTGAAGTAATTCGTTGCGTACCGTGTAGGGTCGTAATCTAGGCCCGCAGGTCGCTCGAGTTCGGACGAGGCAACTAGTTCACCGGTTTCATTCCGATGTTGCTTACCGCTGTAATACTCGTAGTTCTCGAATTGATTTTGCAAGCGTTCAACCGTTTGTTCTCCGAGTGCTACTTCGAACGGGCTAAACAAAAGCTCATCCATGTCCTCCGGATTCATTAGCTGATAGTCCGCTGTGAATCGTTCAAAACGTCCCATTCAAACGCCTCCTCTCTGCTAAGATATTTTCTCGTCTTCGATTTCGTTTATATTCGCCATTACAACCTCGACACACGCCTCGACGTCCGTTTTTATTTCTGTCTCCCAAAAACGGAACATCGTAAACCCACACGCTTTTCACTACTATACGAAAGTCTATTCAACCTACCACCTCACTCGCTTTCCGGTCGTTTGGACAACCGCATTTCCGGCTTTCGCTGTCATATACGCCATAGAGCAGCAATCCGGGAAGTCATCGTGTTTGTGCATAGGGTACATCTCGAATTGTTCCATCGCAGCTAGTTCTACGTTTTGGAAGAATCGTAGATTACCGTTCTGGACATCCGGCAGAAGCGCTTCAATCCGCAACGCCTTTCTTGTCCTTTGCTTTATTTTCTTTAGTCTCGTGTGCGAAGGGTATCCGTTGTTACTGAGCTCCTCCGAAAGCTTATCCGCGAACCACTCCTGGGCGAATTGAGCCTCGACGCCTATCGCATCATACTGATACTTAAGCGTATAGTGCACCGCCATCCTCAATAGGACATCCGGATGAACTCGCTCCATATAAACATCCCAGACGTAACACTTTCCGGTGTCTAGATTCTTAGCTATCGTAACAATAACGGAATAATCCCCCGCTTCCTTACCCATTGCGAAATCGATAGCTCCGTAGAATCGTAAGTTAGCTTCGGCTAAGTCTTCCCGACGGAAACGATACTGCGCGAAGTATTCCGGCTTGAATATCTGCCGTTCTTCGTCCGTTGGGTTATTTTGGTACTCCTGGTTAAACGCTTTGATCCCGTTTTCTTCCCGGCGTACCATGAACTCGTAATACGACCAATAGCCGGGCCATAGGATTTCGCTGCCACGTAGCATTTCGGTTTCATTCGCTTCGTAGAAGGACCGCGCATCGTCCGCTGCAGTAGCCGAGTCAGACCGATAAATCTGACGCCATTGCTCCCACATGTCCTCGCGCGTTGCATACGAATTAATGGCCGACATCTTACGTGATTCAAAGTCCCGCCGTTCCTCGATAACGTAATGCAACAGTGAGCCGTAACATAGGATAGTACCGAGGTATATACAGATACCGTTACGAGACATCGCAGGCAACATTTCCTCGCGGAACCACGCTTTGGACTTCTCGATTAACTCCGGCGTGTTCGTGCTGTCCTTCGATTCCAAGTCGTCCAAAATGAACATATCTGGTCGTGTGTTACCGTGGCGTAGTCCGCGTGTCTGCGTGCCTAGTCCTTTACCTTCGACCTTTGCGCCTGACTTCGTGATGAATTCGTATTTATTGTCAAGCTCGTTCATTGACGGCTTAACGTGTAGTAGCTCGCCGAAATCCTCACGTAACTTCTCGTTCAACTTAAGCTGATACTTGCCCCACGAGATAAAATCGCCGGCTACGTCGGTTGTTTCCGAGAACAATACGATGTACCTGCGGGCCCTATACACGAGCTGATGTACGAGGAATATGTTCGAGATCCACGCTGTCTTCGCATGCCCACGAGGGACCGCCCAGGCGACATTCTTCGTTTGCCGGCCCGTCATGATATCGTGGAATAGCCCGCATAGCTCTTTATGGACGAATGCTGCGTTTAGCACGTTGACGCCTGCGGGTATTAAATTGTCCGGATTGCCCGGGTTGCCGTCTTCCGAGAAATACGTCATACCGAAGTACAGTACGTTGTGCTCGCCCTTGTGGACGCGCTCCACTCGTTCAAGTTCGTCTACTACTGTCTCCAGTCGAACCAAGTCGGATTCAACCGCTTGGCCCGCCTTTAGCAGTGCGAGCAACAGCCGGCGTTCTTCGATTAACTCTCGAATGTACGATGCTCGCTCGTCATACGCGAGCCATTCTCCGTTAACGAACGCCATTACCGCATGCCTCGCATCTTAGGCGGTAACTCAAACGAGTGTAGAATCTCGCCTGTTTTATCGTTTAGTAAAAGTCCTAATCCGTCGTACAAGCCTGACCCCGGTTTGAATCGAACAACGCTTCCTCTCTTCTCTCTGCCCGCTAGGCTGAGCTCGTCGCGTATCTCAGCAATGGCCTCGTCTATTTCTCGGTGGCAATTATGCCCCGCGTGTTCTAGCTTCTGTAGCTCGTGTAAATAAGCTAGTAAATGATCGATACGTTCCATCCTCATCGTCCTCCTCGTTTATAATCGTTATTCTTCGTCCTCATTTACATCAGCGCCGAGTCGCGCTAACAACGCTGCTTTACGCTCTTCAAACGACTGCTCACCCGATTGCTTAATCGTTACTTCCGTTGCTGTGTCGAGGTCGCCGATACGCTTCAAGTAAAGCTCGATGCCTTTAACGGAACCACGCTCGATTGAATCGATAAGTTTCTTGTAAACAAACGATAGATGCGAATCCATGAATTCCGACGCAAGGTAGTTCTTATACGCGATAAAGTTAGCATCTCGTTTATCCCAATTGTAAAGGGTCTTACGTGAGATACCGAGCTCCTCGGCTAGCGCGTCCTGTGTCTTACGCTGTGCCTTCGGTGTGAACTCGTGCTCTACGAGCCTAATCGCTGCTTCTCGTTGACCTGGTAACAGCTTACTTTCGTCATATTTGAAATTATGTTTGTTCGCCATGATTATCCCCTCCTTTCAGTCGTGTCTAATCGGAGGTATCGCCACCCCCGTTGCTTAAGTATTCGCGCATCTCTTCGGTTGTACGCGTCTTAGGCGCTGCTTGACGGTACTTAGCGTTTCTCTCGTCAACCTCGCGCATAGTCTCGTAATGACCCTCGAAACTACCGTTTTGGTATGCCTGGTGCGCTTTGACATACGCATTGTAGTGTTCGTCTTGTTTCGAGGGATCAACGTTAATATGCACGCTGTCGTAGCGTAGGCCTGCGAGTGATGCACCGTAATTCAAATGTAGTTCTTCGACCGTGAAACCATCGATGTTAACCCGTTCGAATTCGTCTGCTTGCTCCTCGAGCACCAACGTTTTTACAACGAGCATGTTGACGCCCTCCCTTTCGCTGAAATAGCTTGCGCTCTTTCAGCAAGCGTGTTATCGTTATGTTAACTGTACTTTCGTAACAGGGGCGACAGGAATCGAACCTGCCCAAACGGTTTTGGAGACCGTCTCGCCTAGCCTTGGAACATGCGCCCCTACGTAAACTTTAGTTCGGTAATATTACGAGGTGCCATCGTTTGACCCTCGAGTTATAAAATTCTAACGCAAATTATTGTTCACCCGGCAGCGCGGGCCCCACGACATACCCCCCGGGGGTCTAAAACCCCGTCATATCAACGTTTTAAGCCGTTTCCAGGCACCGACTACTTCCTATAACCCTCATTATGTAAACTAGTGTTCGTATGATCCCCGAACAGCTTCGGCCTTACTCCCCCAACGGTTGCAGCCGTTTTTACCCACTTAACCACCGTTATAAATAACGTTATGTTACCGATAATATACCCCTATCGTTATTGCCGTATAGTTACCGATAACCCCCTGAAGTTTCCAGACAGTGTCCGTCATGAACGTCCTGCCCGATACATTACGGCAGTATATTCGTTGCCTAAACCGTTAACCCACCGATAACCCCTATTTTGCCAAGCGGTTCGATATCGAGTAACAAACGGTAGTCAATCGATAGCAAACGAGAAACCCCCTCAGCCACCGTTAAAACGTATATAAGAAGAAACTCGTCAAAATTGCCGAATCCGAAACGGCTGCCGTACAATAAACCGCTATATTAACGGGGTTTTAACGGTTACCCAACGATTGTTTTAAATACCGCATATAAACGTTGTATTCGTTACTATCGTTTATTAGCTGTTATTATCGGTAAATACGTTTATACGTTTGTTTCTGTTAGTATCTATTGATACGAGTGTAACGAGTATGGCAAACTTTGTTTGCCGTTAATGCCGTTGTATTAACGATAGTTAACGTTAATATGCGTTATGGTATACGTTGCCTTACCCCCTCAATATATAGCCGTACTAAACGGGTTAAAATTGCGTATATAGAAGAAAAAAGTTTATTTTATTTTCGTTAAAACGGCTGCAACCGTTGTGCCCCAAGGGGTTGACGGCTTTTTAACGTTGTCTGATCGATATTTTTTCGAAATTAATTGTTGACTCTTTAAAAGTGTCGTTGTATACTAGGGTTAACTTAATAAAACAACGGCTTGTAACGGCGGAAACAACGGCTTCGAAAAAAAATCGAAAAAAGTGTTGACACGGTTTAAGAGTCGGTGTTATACTAAGGGTAGTCAAACGGCAACACGGTTTGGCGGTGTTCATCCTAATAGCTTGAAACAATCGGGTAGCAACCGAGTGAAACAACGGTAACAACGAATTAAAAAAAAGTAGTTGACACGGTAAACGAGGCATGTTATACTAAGGTCAACCGAATAAGGGGTTTCACTGCTGAGTTCGCTAGTACGATTGAGTTCGGAAAATGGCTCGAGTGGTAACGAAAAAAAGTTCCTTCAAACGGTTGACACGGTAAACGAGTTGAGTTATACTAAGGTTAACGCAAGCAACAAGGCAACACAGTCACTTATCTCTATAGTCACGGCAATTTAATGGATCTTTGACAAGCGAATACAGCGGGTTTCCACTGAGGCATCTGAATCCGACGGGAATATAAGCGAGCAAACGCAACGACCTACGGCTTACACAGCGATAGCGAGCGAAAACTCAGCGAGTGAGTACCGACTAATACACGGAATGGATAGGACGCCAACAAGCAAGAACAATAACCCTTTATCAGTGGACGAATTAAGCGGAGCGGATAGCTAAAGGTTGCGATGACGGCGAAAGCACGAGCGACGGTCTAGCGGTGCACAGATTCCGACAATTCGATAGCTTACCTCGTCTTTAAGCGAGCAAGCGAAGGTGACGACGAAAGTCGGCCACGCAGCGCAAATACCCTGGGCGAATTATGCAGCAAACACGAGTATATTACGTAGGTACGAAAGTAAAGATACAGGTTAAATCGAAAAACAAGCGAAGGGATGCGATAGCATGGGCATGAGCAAGCTAATACAGGGGATCAGAATGTTTGACGATGTATACGATGTCTCAAAAACCGAGCAGTTACAAGCGGTTGAGGCGTTAATCGAGGATTGGGGCCACAAGGAACGACCGAAAGAAATATTCGTTGTACTAGACGAAGAGGATTACGAGGCATACACGGCAAACGGGCGAATCGACTTGTACCGAAAATTCCATACGAGCAGTTACGAAAAAGCAATCGAGGAACTTAAGGAGGTGAACGGGTAACTTGCGCAGTCAGCGCTTGCTCGTTTAAAGATGCGGTAAGCAACCGAAAAGACAACGCATCAAACGTATATAATTGGAGGGATCCGTAATGGGTAACGAAGTAAGCGAAGCGAAGTATGAATATGGAATCTGGACACCGACGGCACACGTTATCTGCCACGACTGTCACGAAGCAAAGTACAATTTTACGGGAAAGCGCCCGCTAAACAAGCCGGAGCCGGCGGAACTAAGCGAGGGCTGCGCCGTAACCTATTGCGACTTCTGCGGAAAAGATATTCAGCTAGATGACGAGGTAGCCGGCGAGCATAACGCAGTAAAAGCCTTACAGGAACGGGGAATACCCGCAGTCATGGCGCAAACAGGCGGAATGAACAGCGCGGTTGAAATCGAGCTGAAACCGTGCTCAGAAAGCGAGGACGACGACTTCAGCGAGTGGCTTATGATTAAAGCTGAGGGCAATACGTGGTGGCTAATGTGGAACAAGGAAGACGGCGATTGGGAAGAAGAAGGGCACTCGTCAGATATCGAGGAACTAGCCGAGCTGACACGGAAGGCAATCGCGAAATACACGAAGTAAGCCCAGGCGGATTCCTCCCGCCTCTTGCACGCGGCATGACTTATAAACGGTCGTACCGTGTGCAAGCGCTGGGAGGCGCGTAATTTAAAGGAGGCGGTAAGCAATGGAAAAACGTAAACCAATCGCATACATCGGACTGACAAACGTGGCAAGCGTGCAAATTTACGACTTAAACGGCGGTGACGCAGTACTTGCGGGCATCAACGATCATGAGCCTGAGTGGTGCGAGGTGTACTACGCAATAGACGAGAACAACAACGATGAATTCTTCGAAGACAGTGACGAGCCCGTACACGAGCCACGATTCAAACTCGGGGAACTTGAACTATCGCTATCAGAAGCGATGCGCGTTAACTTTTAATTTATCTTATTGACACGGTAAACGAGTCGTGGTAAACTCGAAATAACCTTACGAAATGGAGACGATGACAAATGATAAACCTTGAAAAAGACTACACTTTAGCGGAGCTTCACGTACAAATGGAGCGCATGAAAACGGTTGAGGGACGCCATAAAACGTGGCAACGCATAAAGGCGAAGGAACGCGAGGAAGAGCTTCGGAGACAAGTGGGGGCTAACGCATGATGCAGGGGTATATATCCGCAAGGGTCCTACGTCAGGAACTCGACAAGGCAACGACATTGGCTGAAAGGTTAGCCGTATACAGTCGAATGGCCGAAGCTGTCCGACAAGGCGCGATAAGATTGATTTGAGTTACGCTAGACGGGCATACCAACGTGTGCCCCTCGATGGGTTACTCAAGCAAAGCAACCCGAATAAATACGCTATGAGGCGGGAGGAAACGCAAATGTCAAATATTAAAATCGCATTAACGAATCTAGGTAAGTACAACGAAGGTGAACTCGTATACAAATGGGTCGAGTTGCCTGCGGACGAGGCGGACATTCAAGATGCGTTCAACGTAATAGGAGTGCACGATGGCACTGAATACGAGGAATACTTCGTGAGTGACTACGAAGCGCCGCTAGGTATCAAAATCCAGGAGTATTCGAACGTATGGGAGTTGAACGAACTTGCCGAGGCACTCGAAAACATCGAGATACCTGAAGAGCGTCACGGAAGATACGAACCAAGCGATGTAATAAATTTCGCAATGGAGCTTTGCAACGAAAACATAGTCCCTAACGCGGACGAATACGTCCAAGATATCATAAGCGACGACCTCATAAACGAAATGGTTCGACATCATGCGGAGCAGGGCGAATGGGAGCTCGTAAAGTTCTTCTTAGCCGACGCAGATATAAACGAAGAGTATCACTGGTTAAACGGGTACGGCAACGTGGAACGCCTAACGAACGACCGATTAGAAAGCGTTATGCACGATCTAATGCAGGAAATACGCAACAACATTTAACGCAAAGACGGCGGACCCCTCCCGCCTCTTGCACGGCATCCATATGAGTTAAACGTGGGCATCGTGCAAGCGTTGGGAGGCGCTTAATACCAAATGGAGGCGATAGCATGAACTTAGACCTAACCGAACTACACATGACTCTCAGCCAACGAGTGAGAGTCGCGGGGGTCGATGAAGCCCTCGCGGTTATGGACTACTTGGGCGACACCTTAAACGAGGACAGATACGCCTGGGGTTACATCGTAACAGACCACGGGGAATACGTAGAGATTGTCAATATTGAAAACGAAGAGGAGTGACGGTAGCATGGTAAAACTATTCGATGACACACCGGTAGGCAAACAGTGGGCAGTCGAAGCGACAGCAGGCACCTGGGTGTTTAAAGGTACTGTATCGGAGTTCTTCAACGGGTGCATTACGGAGGAAGACGTGGAGGCATACGTACAATCGAAGGCACCTCGCAAGATAACGTTCATTAAAATCGAGGAAATAACGGAGGGGACGAAATGAGGAAAATTAAAATCGAGTTCAACGTATACAAGTTAAACGAATTAACGGGGATCAACTACCGCAACGCAATCGATGAAATCAGCCGGGCACGTGCCGAGGAATGGCAGGAGTTTGACGCGGAGGAACTTCTAACGTCAATGCGCAAGGCAGCCGAACACTTCGGAATGCGCGTTATAGACTCAAGCGTTAACCTATTCGATAGTAGCCACGTGTTAGTAGACCGCGAGGGCTTCGACGACGAGCAAGCCGAGCACGCATCGCAGTGGATTAACGAGCGCTACGAGGACGGGGTAAACGGCCACTGCCCGTTCACAGGCGTCCACTTCGACTGCTATTTCTTCGACGTATTCAAAGCCCAGGGCGGAGCTAAGCCCGAAACGGTAAAGCAGGACATCGTAAGGGCCATAACGTTCATGCTCGAGGAATGCGTGAACAACGCGGAGCAGTCGATCAACGACGACGAGGACAGCCTCGAGTATGCAGACATGCACGAGCTCGAGTTTTACGATGACGGACGAATCTATAACGGGTGAATAGCGAACACCAGGGAGGCGACGAAATGAACGAACTTGAGAAACGTATAGCAGAATTTAAACGGGCCGCCATCGCGCTTTACGAAGCGTGGGAGCACGTACCGTACGAGGAAACAGCCGGCACATACATCGAGGACCGGTACCCTTTCGATGAGGACTTCGGCGAGGTACTGGCGAAAATAAACGAATGGAGTGACGATGAATGAACAAGCTAAAATTTGATGACGTCGTATTACTAGTATTCGGGGCGGTGGCTACGGCTATTATCGCCCTGGCCGTTATGTATGCGAGCATTAACGCCGAAGCAAGTCCGGCACTAATCACGGAGGAATTCGTAGTCATCAGCCACGACATCGAAACAGGCACGTATGAAGCAACGAATATTCACGACGGCACTGACAAGGCAAAGCTGTACTTCACGACAGAAGACCTCGAAGGTAAAGCGACAATCATCGAAGGTGACCACGTTATAGCGCACTATGGGGAACAAGGGCGCGAGGACTTATTCGTGAAGGTAACGAAGCTACCGACAGGCAGCGCATGTCAGCCGAGTGACTACGCACATGTACCATACGCTGACGAGTATGAGTTCGAGTGTATCGACGGGTTTCTGACTGTCTGGGATGCGAATACAGGCGACTACGTAACGACCGAACCCCTTTGTACCCGAGACGAATTAAAAGCCGAGGACGGATCGTGTGTACCGTCTGAGTACTACGTAACATCGGAGTGATAACGCATGTTGGTGATACTGTTTTGGCTAATCGGGGTGCCAACGGCAATAGCGCTGTGCCGTACCCCGATGAACGCATCGGAATTTCTACAGAAGCAACGATTTACAGCGTATTTCTACTACGAGTTTAGCGTAATGCTAGCCGTAATAATTATAACGACAATATAACGGAAGGCGGTAATAACGATGGCAAACGATACAAAGCTATACTACGCAAAAGGTGAATTATTGGATTGGGTCGACATGATGGAGGAAGCGAAGCGCCTGGGCCTAAGACCCGACGATGTCCGCGAGTTCATCGCATCGGCAACGGGCGGTACGAAGTAATGCGGGCAATTGGCGGGGATCCCACGATACGGGACGTATACATTAAGAAGACGGGGCCAGCCGTGGAACAACGGCATCCCCTCGTCACATTTAAGGCTAAGCTGGACGACTACTTTTTCGGGGGTCCTACTGACGTCGTCACAGCGTTTCAATTCTACGGATTTTTCATCGCAATGTCAATAATGGCGGTTGTCTTCGCGGCAGTCGGCATGCTAAACTAAGGGAAACGGAGGCAAGGATGTGCTATCGAGAATGTTACAATCGAATTTAAAGGAATTGCTCGCAGCTAAGCGTATGTCTATCCGGGAGTTCTCCCGAAGAATCGACTATCGATTCGATGCCGTACGCCTGCTGCATAATAACGAGCTTAAACGGATCCCGGTCGAGTTGATCGAGCGTACCTGTACGGAGCTAAAGATAACACCGAATGATCTGTTTACTATTACGTCAGACAAACGTCAACCAAAGGAGGAGTAGCGTATGAAAGACGAATGTAGATGTAGTGAAATGTATGACTGCTGTGATTGCGGCGGCAACGATTGTGGATGCAGGTATTGTTGGTCCTGCAACGCTTGTGAAGAATGTTTAAACGAAGATTGATATTAAGGAGGAATCGAAATGAAAAAGGAAACATGCGAATACTGCGGTAGTACGCCGGAGCAATCGAAGCAATGGGGATGCGATTTCTGCCACGACCAGGCGAAGGAGGCACAGGAATGATCGATTTGTACTGCCGTAACTGCGGGGAAGAAGAACCAAAGAACCTCGCTTATATCGGCGCATACGCTGATAGCGACGCATGGCGCTGTAGGAATTGCGGAGAAGAATTTCAAACTAACGCGGAGGAGGAAACGAAATGAGCGACAAGCAACGCAAGTTCATGGACGAGATACACATGGACGACCGGTACCAACCGTTAACTCACGGCGCATTCGTTCAATACAAAACAGACTCCGGCCAGATAACTCCGGTGTACCTATCGAAGGTAGCGCTCGAGCAGATACTCGCTGACATCGAACTCAAGCGTGCACAGGATGTGATAGTCCGTGGCTAACATGAAACGACTAGCAAAGGAAATTGACGACCTACACGCGGACTATGCCAACGGGGATCTGACGAAGGACGAATACGGGACGTATCTAAACGCATTCAAACAACTACTAAACGACGGAAATGGAGACGATGAACAATGAACAAGCTAACAATCGCAACAGGGGCGCTGTCCCTAACGTTACTACTCGGGGCATGCGGTGACCCAGACACGGAACAAATGGAGAAAGCGAGCACGGCAGCAGTGAAAGAGGCGGAAGAAACGAAGGCCAAAGTCGAGGAGGAAACGGAAGCTAAGGAACAAGCGAAGGCTGACGGCAAGTGGGAAACGGAAGTAGGCGAAACCGTTGAGAACGAAGGCGGAACATTCACGCTGCATGGGCGCAATGACCAGGTAGCGCCGCAAACAACCGGCCCTATGAAGCTGAACATTACGCAAGTTAACAAGACCTCCGGCGTACTTAAAGGCGAAATGAAAGCGATGTTCGACTCGGAAGTAGCTAACTACGTTCAAGTCGACATGGAAGTCGAGAACACTTCGGAAGACACCGTTAACTTTTACCCCGACCAGGCTACGATTACAACGAGCACTGGCGAACAAGTTACGTCAGAGTTCATGATGTCAGACGACGTCGGCGGTGAGTTCATCGGACCGGTCAAGAAACAAGGATCCGTGTTCTTCTTCCTCAAGAACTCGAAAGCCGAGGACCTCGAGTGGGTACGCCTGATTGTAACCGCACCTAGTAACGCAGACTTCGAGACAATCGGTGATGACATCGACATTAAAGTCGAGTTTTAGTCGATAAACAAACGAAAAGCCCGAAGAAAAAGCCCGCCGTTGATTAACGGGGGCTTTGATTATTGAACGAGCGTTTATGGGGCGTATAGTCGACACCATCGGTCGCAACGTTAACACCGTGGCTTATCGGTACTTCGGTTAATACCGTGCCGTCCTTGCGCCTCTCTCTTCGCTTACCTGAGGCTCGTAACTCGTACTGACGGTCGGATAGTATCGGGTACTCTTCAAGCGTAATCTTATCCGGTCTTCTATCGGTTAACTCTTCGTGTAACAGTACGTCTGCTAAACGCTCCAACGCTTTACCGTCCGGTGACTTACCGACTGCTTTAACGTAGGCATTCGTTAATTCATGAATCGCCTGCTTCCTTTGACCACGGCTCGTTGAAGCCGCGGTATGCTCGAGTTCTTCAATATAAGCGATTAGTTTCTGCTTGTAGTCTCCGGAGAATTCGTAATTAGTTGACATGTTCTAGCGCCTCCCATTGTTCGTATATGTTTGCTATCTTGCGTACCGCAGCTTGAGCGTGTCGGGTGACCGTCGAGGGCTCGACCCCTAGCTTTTCAGCAACCTCGACCCCGTCAAAATACTTCACGTACAGCAAGTCAATAACCTCACGTTGCTTAATCGTTAATTCCGCGAGTTCAATCGCTTCATCGAGGTCAGCGAGTTCATCTGGCAGATGCCACAGCCCGAGGTACTTCTTTTCTTCGAGTTCATCCCGGAACTCTAATAAGGCCTTAACGTAAAATTCATACTTGCTTGACATAAAACCCGCCCTTTCGGTATAATCTAAAGCAAAGGAGTGATAACGAATGGAAACGAAGGACACGAAGAAAAGTAAAACATTTGAGTGGATCACGAATAAATCCACGATAGCCTACGTCACAATCGACAACCAACGACGTCTGTACCTATCGAAGCCTGCACGGGAACTAATGGGGCTGCCCGAAGGGCGAGTACGGTTGATTGCCGGCTATGACTTCGTTAACGACCGAGTGGTCCTGGCTAAGCCAGAGGTCGTTAAGGTAACGAATATCAAGCCGTTCAAGTTCGACAAGCGCGGGTACTCAAACGCGAAACACTTCGTTGAGCGAGCGAACTTAAGCGACTTACCTATTCGATTCCTATACGAGGGCCGTGACTATAGCGAGTACCCGCAAGGCAGCTATGCTTTCACCCTGGACGGCTCTACGCCTGCTGACGGTTGAGCAACGGCAGTAACCGTAGCCCTAACGATTCGATAACGTTAACCGTCACGGCATTTCCTGCTTGCTTATAACGCTGCGAGTCGCTAATGCCTGCGTCGACAACCGTTTGATGAACCTCGTCGGAGAATCCCTGGAGGCGAAAACATTCGAGTGGTGTTAGCTTACGGATGCGGTAACGGGGGGACGGCCGGGATTCGAGAACCTGCGTGCGCTGTCCGTGATTAACCATGCCTTTCGCATAGTTAGCGTCAAGCGCGTTCGAGGTTTCACGTGTCTCGATCGCGCCTCGGTTGTTCACGCAACCTTCTCGCTCAACAACGCCTTGACTGATTCCCGAAGCCTCGAGCGTATTAGCCACTTGCTTGCCCACCCGACCTCTACGGGTATTGCTGTTAGGGAAACGGAAGTTTACTGCGTCGCCCTCTTCGGCTACTGCGTAGCCCGTCTTAGTCGCTTCCTTAATCGGCAACCCTTCGACTTCCTCAAGCAATGACGGCAAGTGACCGCCTCCTGCGGACGTTCTAATCGTGGGGCTTTCGTCCTTGAACACCCTCGGCTTTTTCTCCTCGAATCCTCCGTAGATATTGTGCAAGATATTCGGGGCATCTTCGGTGTCTTCCGGTTCTAAGCGACCGACGAGCGCAGCTGTCTTCTCGTCCGACAAGTAATATCGTTCATCAACGACCGGCTCGAGTATATCGATCAACTTCGTCGTAACTTCGTCTTGTTTCGGCCAATCGAAGTTAAACGACTTCAAGTCGGGGTACTCAGCCAGGCGACGCTTGCCCTTCGGAATAACAGTCGACCCCTTTACGTTTACCCACGGTTGGTTCTCGATTAGGTCCTCACGTACTCCGACGATAAAAATACGCTCTCTGTTCTGCGCAACGCCGAAGTATTTCGAGTTCATGATTTCGAAGTCCACGCGGTAGCCGATGTCATTAAGTGTTTTGACAATCGTGTCTAGCGTTTTGCCTTTGTCGTGAGACACAAGCCCCTTCACGTTTTCCGCGAGTATTAACTTCGGTTGTTTCTCGGCTGCTAACCGCGCCATTTCGAAGAACAACGTGCCTCGAGCATCATCGAATCCCCCTCGTTTGCCTGCAACTGAGAACGCCTGGCAAGGAAAACCGCCGACGAGAATGTCGTGGTCGGGCACGTCAGCTGCGTCTACTTTCGTGATGTCTCCGCGAAGATTACTCTCTCCGTGGATTGCCGAGTAAGCGATACTAGCGAATTTATCAATCTCGGAAGCCAGGACGCACTCCCCACCGAGTTTATTTAACGCTAATTCGAACCCGCCCAATCCGGCGAAGAGGCTTACGTATGTGAATAGGCTCATTCAGCATTCCTCCTTGAATTTGTCTAGGTTGGATGTGACAGTGTGTGCCCACCCATGGTTGTGCATAACCGAATGCTCCGAAGGGTTGGTGATATATAAGTTGCAAGGTCGGTTGTCGTCCTTCACTCCGTTGATGTGGTGAACAATTTCGCCTGCCTCGAGATACCTACCGATTTCTCTCTCAGCAACGAGGATATGTTCGAATACATAGTCGCCATTAGAAGTAGCCCTCGGATGACCTGTAGTTTTCAAGAGCACGTACCCGTGGTAGTTGACAGTCCTGCCACCATTCCACGAGTTGTTTTTAGAGCCTCGCTGATCGCGCTTAGCTGCAACTCTCGGTACATATCCGTGCTCCTTCATTTGCCTCCACACGACCTTTTGTGTCGTCCCCAAGACTTCTGCCACCTCGGATTGAGTCATCCCACTCTCGTAAAGTTCAACGATTCTCGAGAAAGGTACGTCTTGTTTTTGGCTTTCGATTTTACAAGAACGTGAGCAGAACTTAGGGTTAGGATTGTAGCTAACGAATCTCTTACCGCATCTAGAGCAGTCAGTTTCAGTCCTCGCCATCACTACTCTTTCCCTTCGAGGTGGGCTATTGCGAAGTCAAGATATTTTCTACTCTTTTTAAGATCCTCGACGAGCTTCCCTTTGTGTGGTGCCCTCGCGACGTACTTCTGCGTGTTGCCGACGCAATAACCTACGAACGGATCTTCGTAGCCTGACGTTACCTGCTCGATGATTTCGATAACCTCAAATTTCCCGGCGTTGTAATGCGACGGTGAATTAACGTAGTCGACCGGAATGCCTGAGTGCGGCGTCAACTCGCCTGTAAACGTAATACTCGATTCGCCTGGGAATACGCCTACGATTCCGTCAGGTACCGGTATTTCGTCAGCTGTGTCCGCCCCACCATCCTCAACTAGCACCTCGTATTCGCTGTGCCGGATTACCCCGTCACGGTTATAATCTCCGACTGCATACGTGGAGAACACGTACCTACTATTAACTCCCTCAGCCTCGAACAAGTCTCCTTCGCTGTAGACGTCCCCTTCGTATTCCTTCTTAACGATAACAACGTGCTCGCCTACCTCGGCCTGGCGTTTGACTTGCGTTAGCTCTACGCAGTTAGGCTTTTCGACTAACCGACGTGAAGACCCCGGGGGATCCACGTAGTAATACTCGAATCCGTTCGATTCTGTTGTGCCGTACGTCTTGAAGACCTCGCCTTCTTTACCGGTTGACCACGCTTTGCCCTTCGTTATCTTAATAAACTTCGCCATATTATCGTCCACCCTTCGTTAATTTTCGTTTATTACTACCTCCACCGGCTGTCTGCCGAACTGTACCGCCTCGCTCTTCGACCCTACGAGTATGTCGATTTCATGCCCGTTAATGGCTGCCCCGATATCCTGCGCTGTGGCTTTCATCGTGCTCCCGTTCTTAAACCGGAGGGTGACGGTAGAACCCAGGGGAATCACCGAGGGATCCGTTGCGATGACTCGCTTACCCTCGTGTGTTATCGTGCTACGTACATCTACGCCACTCTTCGTGATTCCGGAACAGCCCTCGCAATCTGCCGTGTATGCCGTTGCCTCTACAGTAATCGTCCGATGATTGCTAGGGCTATCGCTGTCGTTAGAAACGTTAGCAACCCGATTGCTATTGTCATTAGCATTCGATCCACTCGCTTTAGCGCCTTTTCCTCGTACTGCTCGATTTGACTTTGCCTGCTGCGCTTGCCTCGCTTTTGTCCGTGCAATTTCCGCCGCCCTCCTTTCGGCTTGCTCGCGTTCGATGCGTTGCTCATACGGTGTCTCCCGTGTGGCCTCGATCTTTACTTTCGATTGGTCTTCTGCTAGCGTTAAAAACGTGTACATCGTTAGTATCGATAAGATAGTTAGCCTCCTCTGCGTTATGCTGCGTTGAAATAAGCCTCCGTCCACGGCTCGACCGCGATCACTGCGTCCTTTAATGCGACTGCCAGGTCGGTGATTTCCTTTTGCGCCCCGTTGCCCGGCTTTCGCTTACGGTAGAATCCGAGCAATGCCGTCAGGTTCGCTGTCATTACGAGATTAGTTGCGGTTGCGTTCGGCAGGACAGCTCGAGCATCTTCGGCTGACACGCCTGCTTCACGCAGCTTGTCGTATGCCTGCTGTGACATCCTCATAGCTTCCTCGAATATGTCCGTAGAGGGACGGTTAGACATCGGAGTCCCGTATACGAAGTCGTACATATCTGCCGTTTTATCCGGCGTAACTCTATCAGGTACAACGTAATCCATTCCGCCTGACCTGTCGCCACTGCCGAGTCTCACGTAACGCTGCGACTGTACCGAGAAACTAAACCCGACGCGATGCCTCGTTAGCTGCGCCAGCAACGCCCGAGAAACCCCTTCGATAGCAAACGTGAAGCTAATATGTTCGAGGGTTGACGTATGACCTGACCCCACGATGTGACGGAAAAGCCGGTCTGCCTCTGAACCGCCGTTGCCGTCCGTGGCTGTACGACCGAAGTACTTTTCGCCTTCCTTCGCTACGATTTCGGTTGGCTTATTCGGGCTGTAACACGTACGGATCGCGGTTAGCGCGATTGCCTGGCCGTCTGTTGCGCCTGTGGCATCTAGCGTGTTCCCGTCGTAGTTTAAGAACTCGTCAAATTTATCGAAACTCTCGTAAAATTCCTCGCTTAATTTCGTATGTGCCATTAACTTAACGTTCATTTTTACTTCGGCCATTCCGGCACCTCCTGTATATTTACGTCGATGTGGTAGTCGTCTAAAGTACTGAATGTTTCGGATACAGCGCCTTGCAACTCGTCTTTCATGTACGTCAGGAACTCGGCCTGCTCCGGACCTTCGTAGCCTCGAAACTCTTCGGTGAACTCCGGCTTCGGCCGATAGTAAACCTCGATTGTCGCTTTGAATACTAGCTCGTTGCTGTCGCTCATTCGCTCGCCTCCATTACGTGGAAATCGTGGGCCTTCATCCGGTCGTAGTCCATAAACTCGTTGACGATGAAGCCGATAAACTCGGGATCAACCGGTCCGAACTCGTGAATCTTTACGTACGCTGCTGCCCAATCCGGGTCGTCTTCCTCTTTAATTTCGAGGTATCCCCCGGCTGCCTTCGCTTCCTCATACGCTTTCTTCACGCCGTATTCGTCCTCAACGAACATAGCTCCGTAATCACCGTCTCCCCATACTTCTAATACGACTGTCATTCGTCGCCCTCCTTGTATAACACGTCTTTTATAAAGTGAATCAGCTCGATTTCAATGTTCTGCTTTCGATGACCTTCGCTTACCAACCGTGTGATTGTCGTGCGAATCACGGACTTTAACACCTTCATTTCGACGCCACCCCGGTGCTTCCAAAACCGTTCACGCCTCGTTCGGTTTCGCGTAATTCGTCCACCTCGTTGAATCCTTCTCCTTCCTCGTCTCTTACAACCTTCGCCCGCACTCCCTGAGCCACTCGGTCTCCTCTGCGAATAAGATACGTTGGCTCAACGTACGTGCCCATCAGCGCCTCCTCTTCGATGAAATTACCTTCAATGTCTCGAGGGTACAGCGTGCAGTCTAACTGAACTCCCGTGTGATTAAAGCCGATAATCGTAGGGAACGCTATGTTATCGACTGTGACCCCGACTTCTCCGATGTACCCGGCATCCACCGTCCCAAACTGCACGCGTAGCTTCGTGTTTGACGTAATACCTGACCGCAATCTAACTTGGATCTCTTCGTCATCGGGAATCTCGAAGCCCCAACCGGTCGGTATCTTACCTGTTTCGCCTGGTCCGATTAGCGTATCTTCGGTTGATACGAGGTCGAATCCGGAATCTTTATCTTTTGCATATCGAGGCACTACTGCTTTATCGCTGAATCGTTTAATGTTCATTCGCTAACCTCCTCGAAGAGTGACTTAAGCTCTTTTTCTGCGTAGTACATCCCGGACATGACCCCTCCGAGGTAGAGCATCGCTGAAGGCAATATCATCCATACGTTATCTCCGAGAGCACTCGCGAGGAAACTCCCGAGGAAGGCCAGAATTAGCCCGATTAATCGTCTCATTTACTCGTCCTCCAATAATATCGTTATAGCTATCGGGCCTATTTCGAACTCCTCCGGCTTCGCAATGGAAAGCCGCGTGAAGCAGGCGTGGATCATATCCGTTACGTACCTCGAGTTCAATCGGTCGATAATTGCAGGTGGAGTCGGAAGAGTCGAAGATGACTCACGTATTTCCACACGGATTCTCTGCCCCTCTTGCGTCAACCTTAACGTTAACTCTTTCTGCGTCCCGTCAGGGAACACGTAGTTGAATCGCATTTACTCGTCCCCCTCATGGTACATTTCCATTGCATCGTCGAAGCCCTGCCAATTGTCAACGCCTGCTGCTTCGAGGCACTCGAGTTTGTATTGGTCATCGATTAGCTGACGATAGTGCGACTTCGTAATCGCGACTAGCTCCTCGTCTGCCGGTTTCTTTCCGATCATCGCCGCTACCTTTTCGTTGAACTCGCCCATCACTCGCCCTCCTCGTTTAATACTGCGTGCATTTCCCCGCAAACTGTCCCAGGCGTTAATTCGTCGACCCAACTACCGCAGGAATCGTTTGGTCCGACGTTACGCCATCCGTCTTCTCCCATTCCGCCATCTTTCCAGCAGCCTCCGCCTATAATGTAGTGACCGCAAGTCCAGCACGTTTTATCGTCGCTCATCTCGCAACGACCTCCATTCCGGTTACCTTTACGATAACTCCCGTATGATGACGTTTACCTCGTTTAGCTGACGCCAGGTTATCGTATGCTTTAATTCTCGGCTGAGTCGATGATCCCCCGCCGGTAGGGAATCCCGTTACCTCGCCTTTTTCGTTTACATACGCAAGGACATACAGCTCCTTCATCCGAACCCCTCCTCGATTAATTAAATAGATACTCGACTGATAACTCTTCGTCGACCACGACCATGTCCGGCTTGAGTAGCGTCAGCATCGGACCTTCCTCGCCGTACTCGATTAGCAGCACGCCGTCCCCGGCGATTACTAACGTGTCCTCGAATATGTCAATGCCGTGCTTTTCGATTAGTTCTTGTAACGTTAGCATTAAAGATTCCCCCTCGCTTCTAGCGCTGCGAACTCCGGTGCCATTTCGTGATTCCGTAGAATACCCTCAACTACGTCGACTACCGGGTGTCGCTGCGTTTCCGTAAAGTTAATATGGTCGAAGTACTCGTGTGCGTTCTCGTCGTACAACCCTTGAAGAAGTCGGTAGAATCCGTTCTGCCTCGGATCCCTCAGCGACTTAACGTCGATTTGCGAGAAGTTACCGCAGAACACGAACTTACTACCTTCACCGATTCTCGTTGCCAGGCCATGCATCGTATGTGCATCGAAGTTTTGACATTCATCGGCGAGTACAAACGCCCGGTGCTGTGTTCCGCCTCGCATCGTCTGGACAGGGTCGAAGAATATCGTCTTGCCCATGTGGTACGCCATGATTTGCGCAGGCTTATCGGACATTACCTCGAGGTTGTCGATGAACGGTCGCATGAACGGGTACGTCTTTTCGTTAAGGTCGCCGGGAATAGCGCCGACATCCTTACCCATTTGCGACTGCAATCGAGTGTAAACGATCTTGCGGTAGCGACGTTCCTCAATCGTGTGCTCAAGTCCGACTGCCTGTGCGATTAACGTTTTGCCTCCGCCGGCAGGACCGGTGATGAACGTGAATGGCTTATCGTTACATAAGGCTTGCATTGCTCTCTTTTGTTCTTCGTTACGTGAGCTGATTCCGAAGAATGACATTTGGTAGCCTCCTAGTGTTTATTTGCCTTGCTTAACGCCCCGTCACTTACTAATAGACCAATTTAATCGCTCGGTGGGACATGAATATCGTTTTTATGAATACGTTTATACCGATGTCCATCTGAGTCCCCCTCGTCAAGTACGACAGTCAACGGGTAGAAGGCGCAGTTTTCCACGCCTACTATCGTTGCCCACCCTTCGAACATGTCGGTCTTTACGTAGACACGTTTGTTCTGCTCGCTTACAAGCCACATTTCAACTGTGCTCCGCAGTTATCGCATTCCATACAGCCACCGCGTTCGATAACGTTACCTTGACGGCATATCGGACACGTATTACCTTCTTCGGTGCCGTAAACTACCGTGTCTCCTAACGGCTTGACAGGTGCCTCGTATTGTTTCTTCGGCTCGCTAGTTGCACTGTCTTCCCGAGTGTTCTCATCGGCTGTTAACGACAATACCTGGGCATCACGAGATCCGTCGACGTATACCGTACCGCCCTTAGCGCCGCCTGCATATAGTCGCTCATACACGGCCTGCACCTGTTCAACGCTGTAACCTTTCGGAGCATTAACCGTTTTACTCAGCGAGGAGTCAACGTGCTTCTGTATGGCGTTCTGGACGTCTACGTGCGCCTCAGGTGCGAGGTCCATCGCAGTGACGAAGTAATCCGGCAAGTTATCCGCATCGAATCCGAGTTCATCAACGATTGCTGCGTTAACCTCCATGAACTTTCCGAGTCGGCCCGAACGGTAATACTTAAACGCGAAGTACGGCTCAAGTCCGGTGGATACCCCGACCATGCTTCCGGTACTGCCTGTAGGAGCAACGGTCAATAGGTGAGAGTTACGGATGCCGTGGTCAAGTACACCCTGACGGATGTCTTCCGGCATTCTCGACATGTAACCGGAGTTTATGAATGCTTTACGCTTCTGTAACTCAGTACCGTTCTCATCGTCCTCTAAGAACGGGAAGCTACCTTTTTCCTTCGCTAGTTCGATGGACATACGGTATGCTTCGTGGGAAATAATCTCGAATACCTTGTCAATCACGCGCAAGGACTCGTCGCTACCGTACTCTACGCCCAGGTAAATCAGCATGTCAGCGAGTCCCATTACGCCCAGGCCGACACGTCGCTCGCCTAACGCTTGCTTCTTGTTAGCTTCGAGGAAGTACGGCGTGCTGTCGATTACGTTGTCCTGCATTCGGACGCCCACTCGAACTGTATTACGCAGCTTGTCAACATCAACTTTCTTCGTTTCTTTGTCGACCATGTTCGCTAGGTTAATGGCGGCTAAGTTACAAACGCTGTAAGGCGCCAACGGCTGCTCTCCACATGGGTTCGTACATACGACTTTCTGCCCGTAGGCTACCGCGTTCGTATCGCCGTTAGCGTTGTCAATGAAGAATACGCCAGGCTCGGCAGCGTAAGTTGCACAGATATTAATCAGATCCCACAGCGCCTTCGCCTTGATCGTACGGTAAGTTTTAACCGGCAGGTGCCACTCTCGCACGTCGCCGACCTTGTGCCAATTCTCGTTGTAGTCCGCCATTTGCTCCGGCGTGTAGTTCTCAACGTCAGGGAAGCGTAGTTCGTAGTCATCGTCATTCTCAACGGCCTCCATGAAATCGTGCGTGATTGCCACGGAGATATTAGCGCCGGACAAGAACTCCGGGTTATGGACGGAATAACGACCGCCATCGTCAAGTAGTTCCCGTGCGTACTTGATGGTTTTTTCTTCAGCAGCGTTAAGGGTCGTATACGTTCTCAATTCGTCGTAGTAAGTCAGCGAAGATGCCATCGCATCATGCTCGTCATCGCTCAACGGCGCGAACTTCAACTTTTGTTGCGCCAGGTCACGGATTTCATCGTCCTTAGTTGTCTCGATGATGAATCGTAGGATCTTCGGATTCTGCATTTTCGAGATAATGAACTCGAGGATATCCGGATGGTCCGATTGCAACATTATCATCTGTGCGCCACGCCGGGACCCGCCTTGCTCGACAAGGTGCGTTAACTTAGCGATGTCATCGAGCCAGCTGACGGACCCCGAGGATTTACCGTTAACACCTCGAGCCAAGGCGTTTCTCGGTCGTAGTGTAGAACCGTTTGTGCCAACGCCACCACCACGTGACATGATTTCCATTACTTCGTTTCGGTGAGCTCCGATACCCTCACGGCTGTCCTGCGGGTATGGCATTACGTAGCAGTTAAAGTAGGTAACGTCAGTGCCCGAGCCTGCTCCGTAGATAACACGGCCGGCCGGTATAAAATTTAGCGACGCGAGTTCCTCGTAGAACTTCTCGGCCCATTCCTGGCGTAGCTCTTCCGTTGACTCAACCGATGCTAATCCGCGAGCATTACGAGCAGCGATTTGCTCGTAGTAGATTTCAAGTGGCTTGTCGACTACCTTTCGGTGAACTACGATCTCTTCGTTGCCGATTTGATTGGCGTATGCTTCCTCGAGCTTAACCGTAACGTGACTGCCCTCGATGTGAGTGATATTACCGATGCCTCTAGCCGGGAAGTTCGGGTCTGGGTTAATCGTCAGAACCACGAGGTCGCCGACTTTCGTTGTCTTATGCTTCGTATCCTTGAACGAGTAACGGTCGAGCATGATTAGCCTCGACACGCCCTCGAAGGTTAGTGTCATGTCATCGGTGATTGCCGTCACCTGCGGAAATAATTCGATGTCTTTGTTTAACTGTGCGATGTTTACGTTCATTAAATGCCCTCCCGTTTTGATTCTAAGTCTTTAATCGCGAGCAACGTCATGTCTTCCTCGCGTTCTAGTTCGTTAAGTTGCGACTTTCTAATCGCCTGCAGACGGCGTATCTCCCGAAGTGACAGCTCCAACAACGTCAATAGATGCTCTCGCTGCTTTTCGTTCATTTAGCATCACTCTTATGCGTGTACAGCGCCACCAGGAACACTAGCACGAAGATCCACGCCATGATTGTCGGAATAGAACCGGCTTGCAGCCCGAGTCCGACCGTTAACAAGTCGGAGAAGAACGGGATGTACGCGATGACCACCCCGACGAAGTAACCGAGTAACCCCATTAACATGATGATGAACGGTAGAAGCAGTAAACTGATTAACACGCCCATTATTTAATCGCCCCCAAATCGTATTTATTTAACTTGCCGTGGATATCCGGCATCAACCCGAGCTGAATCCCGCAGGCCAATGCGATACACACCGCATCTGATTCGTCATCAGCTTTGAACTCGCCGGTGTATCCCGTTATGGCCCTGACGGCTGCCTCCGTTTCATCCTTCGATACCTTATTGCCTTTACCGACGACTAACGACTTGGCTCGCGATTGACTGATCCCGTGACCGGTCTTTCTCTTGCCTTTGCTATCGTAGTAAACGAAGGTATCGAACTCATGGTCGTGCTTGTAAACGGCACGCTCGGTGGCTGCCCATGCGCTCATTACCGGGTAATCCTGTTTCGACGACATGCCTCTAAAATCCTCGCGGTAGATATAATCGAATCCCTTCGAGACATGCTTAGCGATGAACAGCGTCGACCACGCCTCTACGATGTCGGACCGTAGAGCTAACGGTTGCTTCGACGTGGTCTTAACGTGTGACACATCGATTATCTTCGGTTTGCCTTTTTTGAATTCCACGAGCGCCACCCCGGGAGATCCAAGACTAGTGTCAAAACTGAGGATACGGGTCATCGATTGTCACGCTCATTTCGTATGCGTTCAATCTCTTCGAGGCATCGAATGTACGCGTTCTTAACGAACTGCGGCCTACCTGACCGCATGATACGGTTTTTCTTTCGCCGTACCTCCTCAACCTCGTCCTCAGTCATCTCGATAGCAATGATTGTCTTATAGTTATTGAATGTAAATTTCTCGGGATCTAACTCCGGCGGGCACATATCGTTAACTGCGACCATTACCTCAACGAAGTAATCGAATACCTCGTCTTTCATCGCCTGAGTGATTTCGACACCAAACGCCCGAATGTCCGGCGTCTTCTCGTAATCCTCAGCCGTGTATTCCCACGTCTTATGCGAGGTGTTAACGTATAAGATAATGAAGTAGTCAACGTCAAACATTTCGGCATAACTTACGCACTGCTTAACGTGTTTTTCCTCCGGCTCTCGCATAGAGTATAGCGATGTCTTAGCTGCTGACGTTTGCTTCGTCTTTATTTCGAGTCCAATTCGTATGATTTCGCCTGTTTCCGGATGGGCGTATTCCATGATTCCATCGGTAGCTCCGAACAAGTAGAACGACCAACCACCGTGAGTTACCTTTTTGTTACGCTTGGAGAATTCCTCGAACATTGGCTCGCCTTTCCTTGTACGCTCGAACCGGAACCGGGAGGGGAACGAACCCTTATTGCCGAGGTTACGCTCCATTGCGAGTACGGTTCGCTGAATCATGTCTCCGACTCGGGTACCGATGTCCTGCCACCGCCCCATGTGCGGTTGCTTACGTTGCTGATCCTTATCGGCTCGAATCGCTTTGTAATATAGCTCCCGTTTACAAGACGTCGCTGCCGACGGTGAAAAGTAAGGACGCTTCGGGAACACGTTCGGCGCATTTACGTACCACTTGTTTATCTGTTGGTCGAGCTCGTTATCCCAAACTTCCGGAAGAGAGTACCACTCGTCTAAGTGTCGTATTAAATCGTCTGCAATTTCCTGCGGGTTAATTTTCGTCAAATTATCGTCCACCTTTCGTTTTTTACTTCGCCACGTATTTGATAACCGTTACCTCTTTCGGGACTACCTCAGTTACCTCAATCCACTCGCCGTCGTATTCATAAGGAGATTCGTCTTGCATTTCCGTAGCTCCGCGTGAATAATCGGTCATGTAGGTTTTACCGTTCAGTTCGAATACACATTCATGGTATTCCGACCATCTACCTGTGTCCGTTATTTTGTCGTAAATTACGTGGGATCCTCCGATGTCGCACCCCCAGACGATGTCTTGCATACGTTCTTTTAAGATGTAAGTACGACCGTTTTCAACCTTAACGCTCTGTTCGATTTTGTACGGCATTTATTCGACCTCCGGAGAATTAGTTTTAGTACTTACCGTTACGTACTTCGAATCAAATCGCTCGTAACCGACACCTTTCGCCTGCAAGTGGGTTAACGGCTCATTCCCCTGACCGTTGTACTGCGGTTTGAAGTCAAGCCCGAATCTCTTCGCTTCTGCACGTCTCTCACGTCTGCTCATTTTCATTCACCAACGCCCCCTATCGCTTCTTTAATCGCTTCTGACGGCTGCACGCCGTACATTCTCACTGTGGATCCGTTGTCCCTTTCGATGACCAACGTAGGGACCGAAGTCACATCGTACTTTTCGACGGCCCCTTTGTCAGTTGTGATGTCTACCGTTGTATGCTCGATACCCTCACCGTTTAGAATCGTTTGAAGGGTAAGGCACGCCGGGCACCCAGGCGCGGACCTCTTAATTAGTGTTACTTTTGCCATTTAACATCGCTCCCTATCCTTCGGCTTGTTGCCGTTTAATTTGCCCTGCTTAACGCACCGTCACTTACTAATAGACCATTTCGATGCGTTCGTGGGACATTGATTACGATTTATTTGCGAACCAATCGTCGACTGTCACGCCCTCGCCCCATCTGCGCATTATCTCGATATCTGTACCGTTCGGCACAACGTCGCCCCACGGATAGCTGTTTAACATGATGTCTCGGATAACTCCGATATCCTCACGAGTGAAGTCCTCGGGGATCTCGAATATCAACTCGTCATGCACCGATGCCCATAGCGCCCAGCCCTCGCGTTTCTCGCACTCCTCGTGGGCTCGAATCATCGTTACTTTCGTTTGAATCGAGGAGCTACCCTGGACTCGCGCATTCGTACCCTGACGCATTGCTCTGCCGATTCTGGCGTTGTGCTTACGAGCTTCCTCGAACTTAGGGTCGTTGTACTTGCCCCACGGTATTTTCTTCCGGGATAACTTACCGTCAGGTAAACGGCGTTTCCTCGCCTTTTTATCGGCCCATACGTATCCGTACTTCTTAACGAATTCCTTATTCGCTTCGAGCCAGGCGGCTAGTTTCGGCATGGAACCGAAGATTTCCTCTTTGAACTTGGTTGCCGAATCCTTATCGGTGCCTAGCATTTCTGCGAGTGAGAAATCGGACATTCCGTAGAGGGTCGCAAGCCAAACGACTTTCATCTGCTTACGCTCTTTCGTATCACTGCCGTCCGGATTCTTGTAGACTTCCTCGTACGGTCGCTTGTAGTACGTTGCTGCCATCATTGCGTATGGATCACGATTGGTCAGGAACGCATCGATTAGCACAGGCTCGCCGGACATGTACGCAACGCATCGGATTTCCTGCGCCTTAAAGTCGGCACCTACGAGTACCTTGCCTGGCGGTGCTACGAACATCGGACGTGCTTCCTGCGGTTGGTTCTGTACGTTGAACCCTTGGTTCGTTTTGTCTTCCTCGTCCTTGCCGGAGCTGAAGCGACCTGTTACGGTGCCCATCGGATTGAATCGTGAATGCCAACGTTTAGTAGTCGGATTCTGCTTCGTAGGCAAGGCGTTGATATACGTGCCGGTTAGCTTCGTTATTTCCTTGTACGATAGAAACTTATCGACAATGTCGTGCTTTTTACGCAACGGCTTTAACGTTTTCTTCGCGTCCATATTCGGTAAGTTCTTCTTGATTGCTTTCGACATGGCCGGTCGTACTTGCTGCGTGGAGTTAATGTTAATCGGCTCGTCGCTGTCGTGGTATGGCGTTAGTAGCTCGATTAATTCCGCAAGTAGCTCGTCAGCCTGTTTGTTCAACTGATCCCCGTACTCCTTAGCGAAGTCCAGGTCGAGCACATACCCGTTAGCCTCGAGTGCTACAATAACGTACAGCAACGGTATTTCCACGGTCGCATAGTAGTCGTAGATTGAAGGCATCTTAAGAAGGTGCTCACGTTGGAACTCATACAGTCGCCACGTTAAGTGCGTATCTTTCGCTGCGTACACAAGGGCTATGTCGAGGGGAACATCAGCAAACTGTGCGTTCTTGCCGAATAGCTCCGCAAAGGTGTCGGATTCAGCTAGGAGGTACTTAGGCGCGAGGTCCTTTAACTTAAACGAATCCTCGTTCTCATTCAGCAAGTGCATCGCGGTCATCGTATCCCAAACAACCCCGAGTAAGTCCGAGCCGTGTCGTCTGAACATCGCGATATCGAATATGGCGTTGTGTGCGACTTTGTGTTTACACTTATCGTACAGAAACGGCCTAAGTCGCTTGAGCACGTAATCACGTTTTAGCTGCGGACCTTCTACGTTATGGGCTACAGGAATATAAACGTGCTTGCCGATTTCCGCCAGGGGCACGACGCTGATAGTCGGGAATGTAATCGAGATCCCGACAATTACGTCAGAATACACGTCTACTCCCGTTGTCTCAGTATCGATAGCTACGATAGGCTCCCGCGACCAATCCGAGCACACTTCGTCTAGCTGCGCTTCTGCCGTTATTAGGAAGTAATTGGCCGGCATGTTCTTCACCATGTTGGTCAACGTTTCTTCTCGTTTGCGCTCACGGAGTTGCTCGTACAGGCGATCCATTTCGGCAGCTGACAACTTTCCCTGTTTCTTGCCAGGCTTTACCGGTTCACGGCCGATGTCTCCGGACTGTAGCGCCTCGTATACCTCGGTTAGCCGTTGTTGCTTCGGGCCACCCCCGGTGTAGGCTTTCGATGCTTTGATTCGTGCCCACGCTTCTTCCAACGTTTCATCGTTGCTACGCTTACGGGACTCAGCTTCGCGGGCCCGTTGCTTACCTTCGTTGCCCGCGTCGCTTACGTCACCTTTCAATTTGATTTCGCCGATTTTAATTCGTTTACCCATCGAACCACCTCGCTAATTACTGGTCTTTGCGGTCAGTTGCTTTCGCGACTAGGATTACGTTTTTATCGTCAACATACTCGCCTTCGCCATCTCCATCAACGATGAAGTATTCGCCGTCCTCGTCTAGGCCGTCTTCGATAACCCCGAAGTAGGAAGTGTGGCCCTCAACGCGCACGAGGTCGCCTTCCTCGATCTTCATAGTCCCCTCGATCGCCATCGGCGCAGGCTCGCTGATTACCTCGTACTCTCGCTTATCTATCATGTCCGGCTGTCCGGATACCTCAACGTCTCCTTCGAACGTACTGCATAGTCCTGTAACTGTGAACACGTCGCCGTTCTCGAAGTCTTGGCCGTTGATCGGATTTGCATTAACGATTAGGATACGCTCGCCAACTTTAGCGTGACGTTTCACCGTTTCGTACTCCGGCTTCGATATAACGGATTCCACTTCCGCATCAGTTGCTTTACGCACGTTCTCACCGTCGATATACCCTCTATCGCGTCCCGTCGTAAGATTATGGATCGAAAACTCGAAGCACCCACTTGGACTACGCCCGCCTACCAACTTGAGCACGTCGCCTTCTTTGTGCTCGTTAATGGAATTCGTTACGACAACGTAGTCCCCGACCTTCACCGGCTCGTGTGCTTCTTCCACGGAAACCCTCTCGAGGTCTTTACGTGCTACGTTCCAACGCTCTTTACCGTCAAGTGAGTCGCACATGAACCCGTCGCCCCACATAGTCGCTTTTTTGTCTAACTTGACGATTTGACCGATTGCAAAGTCGTGCTCCCCTGGGTTAATTCCGGAAGGCCAATTACCTACCACTTTCGCGTAATCTCCGACTTTTAACGGTTCCGTCGCTTCCTCAACGACTAACTCGACTTCATCGATATACATAATAGTGCCGTGTTCTTCTACGAATAGGAACTCCGGGTCCTCATCGATTCGGGATACCGTTAGCACATCTCCGTTCTCGTACTTACCGAACGGAAACATTGCGTTTACCACTTTTACTTTATCTCCAACGTTTAAGTTTGCCATTTAACATCGCTCCATTTCGTTTAATATTCGTTAGACCTCGAATACATTTAGCCGTGCGTACCATTCCGCCACTCTATCGGGATTCTCCGCGATGTAAGTCGCCAGGCACTCGCTGTCACAGTAATACTGCTCGAAGTTATCGTCATATATCTGCGGGTTTGGGCTATTGCACGAGGCTACCGCGCAGTGGTTAACCGGCTCAGCCTCGAAGCCTCCTCGTTCTGTGATGTCGGGGATATGCGTCATTGCGCTACCCCCGTCGGCTCCACCCATTCGTCGTTGGTGAACCGTATCCAACGTTTGGCTGCCGATGAATCCTTCGCCCAATACTCTCGCTTTCCGCTGCATTCGAACATGTAAACGTCCTGACCCTCAACACCAATAATGTAATCGGAATCCTGGGGTGTGTACGCTTCACCGTTGCCTTTCTTTGAGTAAACGACCATTTCGTTGCCTCGATCTTCACGACGTCTAATCGTTTTGACCTGCGCTGTCTTAAACTCGTTTGTTAACGGATCCCTTATCACCAAATCGTATACCTCGTCAACTGCGGGGAACGACACTTCCCATCCGTTGGATAGGAGTGCCATTGCCGCGGTTAACTCGGAGATTGTGCCTTTAACTTGCGTCTCGTGCGCCATAGTAAAACCTCCTCGTTTTGATTGCCGTGTCTTATACGTCGATTAAAAACCTAAGTCGTCTTCCTCCGGCATATCATCTTCGATTGGCTCGGCGCTGTCGTCGACTGCTTCGTCTTCCTCCTCCTCGGCTGCCGGCAGTACCGACTTATCGACTTTACCTTCGGTAGCTTCACGTAGAATCTCGATGATATCGGACTCTTCGCGGAAGTTCGCTAGCTCTTCGTAGTCGATTTCCGTCTGGTCGATTTTCGCAGCTGCCGCCTTGATAGCGTCGATTTTAGCCTCGTCGTCCAGGTCGGAGCTTCCGATAGTGTACGTTTTATCCGCCTTGCTAATCGTTACGATGTCGCCTACCATCGTGTACGACTTATCGAACTTACGTACGGCTTTCTCGGCTTTTTCCATGTCGTCCATGAGGTTATTAACGTGGAACTCTTTTAAGTCGAGCACACGCCATGTCTCGAGCGCAACGTCGTACACCGGCACCATGAAGTACAGCACGCGCTTGGCCTTCGCTTTGTCCGAGATACACACCTTTGGGTTAGGCTTCGCGAACTTCGTGAACATTTCGTCTGCTTCCTTCTCAGTATCCGGAGCTTTACGTGGCGAGTTCAAGCACGTATGTTTCTTAACGTAAGTTGCTCGAGTAGCGAAGTCCCCGTCTTCATGTACGTAGTAGAAGAACCACAGGTTGGGATCACGTAGGATAACGAAGTCCTTACCATTTGCTAACTCCTGTCCTAGACGTACGTAACGAGTAACACCCTCGGGCAAGCCCGCGTTGATACCGCCTGATGCTGCTTTCTCACGTTGTTCCTCACGTTTTTTCAATCGATCTCTTAAGCCCATTAAAATTGCCCCTTTCGGTAGTTACGTTTTATTTTCGCAGGTAATTCGGTGCGCACCGTTTTATCACCTGTCGCAAAACACGAGTCTCTACAGCCGAAACTACAACGGCGACTTAAGTGATGCACAGCGTCATAGCGACTTGTTTACTTAACGACTGTCCTCGTGTTCTCCGGCAGGCGGGCGAGGTTAACTCGCCAGGTCCATTACACTTCCACCCCGTACTGACTCGCAGCTTTACGAATCAATTTTAGTTCCGTAACGATTTTATCTTTTTCATCGATGGCTTTCGTTAACTTATCGCCCAACATCGCCTTTATTTTCGGATTACGCGCCTTTAGCATGTTAAGGTTGATTTCAGCGACCGTAATTTCGGCCTTACGCAATGCTCGTTCATTGACCGCTAGTAGCTTCGATACTTCCTTCGCTAATACGTTACCGAACTTTTCTAGGAACTTTTGCTCGCCATCCGAGAACTGTACCGTGATTAGCACCCCGTTAGCTACGATTAGCTCAGCGTTTCCGCATCGGTAGTACAACTTTCCATTTGGCTCCGTTTTGACTAATGTCCCATCGGTCATCTTCGACTGTGCCCAAGAATACGCCGCCCGTTCAGAGTCGATACCGAATCGTTGTCTTAATCTAGTTTTAGCGTGGTCAGAGATACGTAGCTTCATCGTCATGCTAATCGAACTCCTTTCAACGGTAAAGTTACGTAGTCCATCGCGTCATTATCGGCTGGAATCTCGCCTTCGTACAGGTAATCCGGTTGACTTTTCGATAACTCTTCGTCTAAAATCGCCTTACTTGCGTTTAAATTGTTCATGTCCGCCACTTCCTTCACGATTTTGTAACAAAAATGTAATGAGTTTTGCTTGCATTTTAAGCATATTTATTGTTTACGTTTTGTATAATTAGGTTATAATAGTAGATGAACCGGAGGAGCGCTAGCCCCTCGTGGTCTCATATTGATAATAATTCTTTGCAATCGGTCTTGAAGCGTTGAATAAATTTGCGGTGAGATTCCGCCTTACCTCCGTATAACTGCGCCAACAGTTCGGAGATTGATTTATCTTCTGCGCCTCGTGACCACTGTAGTAGAATGGTTTCCTTTTTCGGGTTGCCCTGCGCCAACAGGGTGACTCTTTCTTTGAACATTACATAATCTTCGGTTCGTCCGTCAGCTTCGAATTGATAGCCGAGATCCTCGTCTCCATTTCCTTCGAGGGCTACCATCGATACATAATTATCTTTCTTTCGACTGTTTCGTCGGATGAATCGTGCTTTACTTTGAGAAATAATTGTTTTAACAGCTGCGAGGAAATCGTGTTTTCCGTATTCGAAGCTGTCAATTTGTCGTTGAATCTCTCTTACTACCCGGCAGTCAAACTTGGTGAAATCGTCTACAAACGGCTCAACCTCTTTTGATGCTCGCTCGATTAACGGGTTAACTGCGTTGAAAAGATCGGCTAATGCTAGTTCGCTTCCGTTTTGGTACGCCAATACCAATTCGTTTAGCTTTGTTTTGTTCATATTCATCGTCTCCTTTTGTCCTACACTTACTAATAGACCAATTCAGCCACCGTGTGGGACATTTAATTTTAACTTTTTTGAAGAAGTTTTCCTGGGATGGAAAATGTTGTCCTTCACACTTACGATAGTACAGGTAAACAGGTATGTTCGTAATGAGGACAAAGACCCAATTAATGAAAATAGTTCCAAAGGAGGAGAATATTTTCCGGTGATTAGTTATAAACCTTTAAGATTGACTCTTGTTCACAAGGGGATGACGATGACCGACCTGGACAGCGTTAAAGGCGGACCGTTAAACACGCGCACAGTTTCGAAGTTACGTAACGATAAAACTATGAATCTCGAATCTATCGCTAAGATATGTAAGTTCCTCGACGTGCCTATCGAGCAAGTAGTCGAGGTTCTACTAACTGACGAAGATTGACGCCCTTTACATACGCTTCATTAGAGTCGTTGTACGGGTCGGGGATCTTAACGGATTCTACTGCCATGTAGCCCCGTAATCCTGCCCGTAGCAGACGTCCCATCTTAGCGCCAGGACCGTCGTTGTCTTCGGCTTTAATGATTCGCTCAATCGGGCTGCGCCGAATGATATCGATTTGCTCACGAGTTACTGCTGTACCACCGAGGGCAATCGCAGGCACTCCGCAGCTGAGCCAACTAAGTGCGTCGATTTCTGCCTCACACGCTACGACCGTTTTCCAATTGCGGGCGTATGCCTTATCGATTCCATAGACGAGTGTGCCGATAGGTGCCCCGCCCTGAACGTACCAAAACAGCTTACCGTTAATAGTACGGAACTTTGTGTTGGCGAGGGATCCATCGGCGTGTCTCCACGGTATTGTGATCGCTTTCGAATCTCGGCAGTAACCGATACCTGCAAACCGTTGTATCTGCTCGGTGATTCCCCGCCCTCTCAGGTACGGGTTCCGGTAGCGATACGGTTCGAGGTACTTTTCCTCTAAGACTATTCGACTACGTTGAGTGCGCAAAGATACGGAGGGGACCTCAATACGCTCACCTGGGCGCAGATCCCGCACTCCGTAAGTATTGCATAGGTATTCAATAGTTTCGTCATAGGTTTCATTTCGCAGGAAAGCGAGGAGCTTTGCGAGATTGCCAGACGCGTAGTTTTCATCGAACGCACCCGAGTCTCCCCACGCTCCATTCTCGTAGAATACGAAGAAGGACGGATGATGCTCGTCTCGGAACGGGGAAGCCGCGATTAGCCTGTCGGATTTCCACGTTGCTCTGTGCCAAGTAAAATTTGTAAGCAATTCTATTATATCCATATTTAGTAAGTGCCCGTCAATACTTACTTTATTCACAATTTTTACCTCCCTTGCCGCAAAATAGGATACCTTGTTGCGTATTTTGTTCGGATAGTGTATTAATCTTCTTTGTTCATTTCCTCGATTAGTAAGTTTTCTAAGTCTAAAACCGATGTATCATAGCTATTCAAACCTTTATTATCCATAAACCTACCGATTTCCATCAATAAATCCAAAGGTTCCATAATAATTCCTCCTTGTTTCGTATTTTATGTCAAGGGCGCACTAGAACGCCCCTTCGATTTGTTCCGCAAGGTCCATCGCTTCACGCTCGTCGATTTCGAGCTCTTTAATGATCCCGTATTGCGGTAGGTACATGATTTCGGCGACTACGCCTTCTCCGCCGTCACGTCCCTTGTTTAATCCGACAAGTCCGCGTCCTTCCATATAGTTCGTATCAACTGCGATCAATAACGCCGCGTCCTGCAGTAGTTGCTTTGTCTTCGATACTTCCTTACGTTTAGGTAAGCGTAGTTCCCGGTTACCTGCGTCATCTTCGGTTTCTTCTGTTTCGTCCGCCTGGGTGATCGTTAGTACCGTGATGCCTGTACGGCCGGCTAACTTACGCAATAATTCGGATGTCTTCGCTGCATCCCCGCCTTTCGTCTTCGAGGTGTTCACTTCGTAATCGAGGTAATAGAAAGGATCGAGTAGCACAACGTCGGCTTCATTTTGGATAATATCGGACTCTAATGCTCGCAAACTGCGGTCGTCAAAGTCCTCGTCGTCAACGCCCTTTACGATGATGTTTCCGGCCAGAGTATCGTTGAGCGACCGGATAAAGTCGAATAGCTTTTCTTCGAATGCCTCGCTCAGCTGGCCCATACGCATGTCACGGGAGTTAAACCCTACATCCATATTAACCCCGTTGATTTCGGCAGTAGCAACGTCCCCTACGGACTGCGAGTACATCGTGAACAAGCGAACGATTACCTCGTACCATCCCATTTCCATCGACCAGATAAGCACGTTAGCGCCCTGCTCCGCGAGGTACAGCGCTTCCCTCAGTGAGAATGCGGACTTGCCTCGGCCTGACTTGCCGTAGATAACGTACACATTGGACGAAACATACCCGCCTGACGCCTCGTTAATGGTCGGCAGCACCGAGTTCCACACTTTGAAAGACTCGCCCGACTTGCGACTTTTGTACTCCTCGATAATCTTTTCGGCATCTTTCTTAACGTCAATTCCCGATTGCCCTCGAACGCTTGTTCTCATTTTAACCTGCTCGAGTTCCGAAATCAAGTAGTCGATGGCAACATTTCCATCTTTTTCATTGATAACGTCTTCAAGCGTCGGCTTCTTCGATTTTCCCTTTGCGTCCGGCTGCCCCTCGATAATATCGATAATACCCTTTTTCGCCGAGAACGACTTGAGCTCCTGGACCATGTAACGATACGAGTCGGTAACATTTTCACGGTAGTAGAAGTCCGGGTACTTTTCGACAACTGTTCGATAATCTGGTGTTTTATGTCGGTTTGATTTCGAGTATTCCATGATAAAATCGTATACTTGACGCTCAAGGTCGGTAGGGAAGTCCGTGCGATCCACGTTGAACTCCCGTACCGCCATCGTTGAACCATCGTCTAGTAAGCGTGATAAAAACTGCTCGCCATATGCCGGCATCTAATCGCCCTCCTTTTCGTTTTGCTGCAAAGTATGTTCGTACTGCGACATTAAAAGCCTATTGTTTCACCATCATAAAATCGGAAATATTCTGTACTATAAGTTTCCTCAACACCTTTGTCGTTTACGACATTTACAAAATTTCCGTAACCCATATCCTTTGCCACATAAACTCTATTGCGAGTTAAATCAAAATCAGTATCTTCCGCAACAAGTAAATCAAAAGGTTTAATTATTCTTTCTGATTCATAACAATTCATCGTTTTTCGCTCCTTCGCATTTTATGTCTACTACGTCACATTTTAAATCCGTTAGCCTTATCGACGGCCCACGCGAGCCCCCACCCGACGGCGGCGAGGCAAGCGATAACGATTAGCGCGGTCAGGCCCCGTCACCTTCGATCTGCCTAACGTTTACCTCGTAGTTTCCTTGGATTATCGATTTGTACTGATGGTACCCGAACATCAAGTCCTCGATGGCGCATTCTAGCGCAGTCTCGTTAAATACGTGGGCATCTCGTTCTACATTCTCCGGAAGCTCCTCGTACTCTACTTCCACGATAAATACCTTCTTCATGCCCCGTCCTCCTCGATTAACTCCGGCTCAGGCCGTTCGCCCCCGAGATCTCCGCCTGCTTCACGAATCGCTGTGCCTGCGTTAAACAGCGCCTGCTCCGATTTGTACAGTTTCATAGTGGCCTCGGCGGCCTCGACGTCGCCTTCCTTCGTATACTCGTTGAAAATGTCGAGTAGCTCGTCAGCTCGTTTTGCCCACGCCTTCCTACGCGCTACCTCCGCCTTTTCCGCAGCTCTGTGCCCCTTCGGCTGGACTTGCTTACCGTTTTGATTTGACATTTCCATCGCTCCCCTTTCGCTTGATTCGGTTTCTTCACCCCAAACAGTCATCGTCGGATATTCCAATTCGATTAGCCAGCACTCAGCGATTAAGTCGTCGTTGTGTCGCAGCTTGTATCGGTAGCAACTGTCCTCGTCGTCCCATTGTACGGATTCGATGATGTATACGAACGGACCTGACTCAATGTCGTAGTCAACGTAATCTTCCGTATAAGGGTTCCACGTTAGTACCTTGCCGCCTGGCGAGTATGCCGGCTTGAGTTCGGTGCCATCGTCAGCGTCGATCCACTCGAATCCCTCCTCGAATTTCTTTTCTTTTCGAGCCCACCGAACGGCTGCGAATGACGCAACTGCCGATACAAGACCGATTAAAAGTCGTTTCATTGCTTCGCCCCCTCTGCCTTTTTGCCTGTGATTTCCTCGGCGTAGTCGAGTAGCAAACGGTCGACTAATGAGCCGATACTTTCGTTTTCCTTATCTATTCCGTAATGGTCCGAGGCTTCGTAAATAGCGGTTATCAGGCGCATTTTATTGATCGAAATCATCCCGTTACCTCCTCGCTCCTCGTTTTGACTCGCCCGTGAAGTGCATCGACGATGTCATGTCTCTAATACGGTCGACCATACTCGCTTGGTTGTAGACCGTGTGCAACTCGGAAATCGGTATATTTGACGTGTAAATCGTTGGCATTTCGTTCATGACTCTATGGTTTATAACGCTTCTCAGGTCGTCTCTAAACCCCTCCGTGGCGTCTCGAGTGCCTATATCGTCCATCACAACAAACGGCGTGTGACGGGCTTTCTCGAGGCTACTGTAGTAACGTTCAGCAGCAGGCTCAGCGATAGAGTCCGGTACCTTCGGTCTATTAAAATTGTTATAGTCCGTCTGCAACCCGTTAGCATCGAGGAAGTACCCCAGCCGTTGAGGCGGCGTTTGCTTGCGCTTGAGGTATCCGATGTACACCCGGAGCAGCCATTCGTGTAGCAACGCAATAGCTGTCGTTGTTTTGCCGGTGCCTGGCGACTCCGACCACAGGTACAGCGACTTGACACGGATTTCCTCGTCGGTCTTGCCAGCCTCAGCCAGCTTCGATTGCACATCGTCAAAGTGCTTTTCGAATGACTTAACGTAAGCATCAAGTTTAGCGTAAACCTTCGCTTGTTCCGTAGCTGCCGGCGAGTCAGCGAGCAGGATCCCGGCGTAATCCCGAGGCACCCCTGCTGCACCGACCCTACCGCCCTTGCCGTCCACCCCGTGAAGGCCTACGTAAATAGGGTTCGTCGGGGCGCATAGGTGATTGCCGTTTAGATTTCGTAATAAGCAATGGCGCATTTAGTCGCCTCCTTTCGAGTGTTCGGTTAGTATCGTGCGGAATCGTTGATTACTCGGTCACCGTCTCTCGAATCCATCGAAGTAGGTCCTATGTTGTGAAGTTGGTGCATACCTTCGAATACGTCGCAGGCTACAGATACGGTACCTTCGAAGTACTCAGTTTCGCCGGTGAAATGTACGCGGACAACGTCACCGACCTGCACGCCTTCCGGTTCCGGTGCGTTTAGGTATTCGCTTGGCACGTCAAGCCCGAGCGCCCTACGTAACGCGATAGCCTTGCCTATGTGCTCGTTGAAGCAATCGGACGGGTCGCACTTCGCGATGCCTCGACCTCGTATTACTCCGGAGCCTGCGCCTCTCAGTAACGCAACTACCGTTCTCTTCTCGGCATTGACGATGAACTCGACTTTACAGTTGAACGGAAACATCGGATCTGCGGGGTCCTGTAAGTCGTAATAACGTCCGGTTTTAAGCCCTTCGATGTCTGCCTTCGCCTGGGCAACGATATCAGCCCGATTAAGAACCGGCCCAACCGCAGGCATTTCACCCTCGCCGCCTTTGATGCGCTCCATTAGTTCATCCAAAAGAGCCTCGAATGTTGCGGTTTTCAACGTTGGGATAGAGAACAAGTCAATGCCGTCTTCCCCGATAAGGAATTGACGTCCGTCTTCTAGTTGGCACACGTAAATAGTATCGTTGTATTGTTCGTGGTTGCCTTTCGCAAGAACGTCAACTACTTCTCCGCGTATTTCGGAACACACAATGCTATTGTTCACGGAATTAGGGTATCCCGCAGCATTCGCGAATTTACCATACGTACTGTAGCGCTCTCCTGCCTTAATTACCTTCGCTTTGATCCCTTTACCTTCTAATCGTTCGATTACGATTTTCTTTGCCATTTTACATCGCTCCATTTCCTCGGCGTTTCGCCGTGTATTTTCGTGTTTAATTCGTTTGGCTACCATAACCCTCGGCGGTTGCTATCGACCGAGTATGACCGCCTACAGGCCGTTAGAACCACTCCTCGTCTACTCCGTTTGCCTCTTCGGCCTCTACTGCTTCCGCCCGTTGCTGCTTGCGCTTTACCGATAGCTCCGCCTGCTGTAGTTCCGTCCTCAAGTACGAGAACATGAATCCGAATGACAGTACGGGATACTTCGGGTTTAATTTATGTGAAGCGAAACACCTGTCGATGTACTCCTTAACCACCGGAGCACCGTAGGTGGTTAGCGCGTTTTTTATCTGACCTTTCTCGGTTGCCCATCGCCTGCTGACCGGACCAGAACCGAACGGCTCGTAAGTTACGCCATACAGTTCTTTGTTACGGTCGATTAGGTAAGCGTGGATTGTGCTAGTGTTCCATTTTTCAATCGATAGGTTTCGCCAATCTTTCGTGCTTATTTTCGGCATTAATCGTTCACTCCTTTATATTCGTTAGATTACCTTCGGTAATACTTTTGCATGTTCTTACGAAGTAAGGTTATGCTGAGCGTTAGCGAATGAGCTCGTAAAGGTTTTTAAAGTCTAGTTCTTTTAAAGTATAGTTAACTTTAAAGTCTAGTTTATATTCGGTCACCATGACCGGTAGGCTGTGACACCATGACCGGTAGTAATGGACATCATGTCACTTAGGCTCCAATAAGTAGTAAATACTCGATGCCCGATGACCGTGATTATTGTACCGATGTTCCACCTTTAGGAGTCCGGCCGCCACTAGTCTCTCGACTGTCCTGCGCACCGTTCGCTCGCTACACCTTGCGTATTTTGCTATCGTGCTTATTTTCGGGTTACACTTAGGCTCGTGATTATCGGCGTGCTTACATATCGCAATGTAAACGGCTATGTCCGACATCAACGTTAGCCTCTCGGTGTCCTCGAGTACCTTGTTGTGGATTCGAGTGTACCGTGCTTCCCGAAAATCAATTAGCGTTATCTCCTCCATCCGTTTCCTCCTTTCGTTGTGTTCGCCTTACACTTACTAATAGACCACGAGGGACATTTCGTGGGACATTTTTGCGAAAGTTTTTCAAAAAAAAATCGCCGACCCCGAAAGGCCGACGTTAATTATAAGTAATCGCGAAGGCTATCCGCGACTTCTTCCGTATCTAAATGTAAGTATCGAGTGGTCACGGCCAGGTCGCTATGCCCGAGTGCCTTCGATATTAGCGCTATGTTCGCTCCTTTGGCGAGCAAATTCTTCGCGAATCCCCTACGTAATGCGTGCGGGTTAATATTTTGCAATCCGTATTCCCTTGCGTATTTGCCTAGCCGTTTAATTACGTTATTATTGGTCGGGCTAGTTGCGATAGGTCCTCCTTGCTTCGTTATAAACACGAGGTCATTGTTCGCGCGGTTCTCCTGGCGGATCAACTCGTTCTGCTCGATCAGCACCGATAGCAGTTGAGTCAGCGTATCGTCAAACGGTACCTGTAGCGAGTTATGGTTCTTTAGCAGCCCGCCGTCAATCCGGAGCACCTTCGACTGCAGGTCGACATGCTTCGTTTTCAGCTGAGTCAGCGTGCCTACACGGATCCCCGTTTGGTACATCAGCAGCACAGCCGTTGCGTCCCGGAGCTCTACGAATTTACTTAAGTCGAGTATTTGTAACAGCGTCATGACTTCCCGGTCTGTTGCGCCTTGTTTTACCGGGGAATCCACGCGTATTTTAATCGATTTCCAGAAGTTAAGGGGTAAGTACCCGTTGTCAAAACAACGCCCTAAATATGCCTTTAAACACTTCAAACGCGTTAGCTTCGTTTGGTTGCTCACGTCCATTGACGACAGCCACTCGTAAATATCATCGGCGGTGACCGTATCAAGTTCTTTATCTCCTACGATTGAAGCGAAGTGTTTAACGTGAATCTCGTAATCGCTAATCGTTCTCGGTCGCATACCTTGCGCGGCCATCTGCTGCAGTACGTTGCTCAACGCATGCTCAACGGTTATGTTACGACCGGGCTTCGTACTCTCTACGCCACCGCCCCCGAACAGCCCCTTTAAGCCATGCGCTAGCTCCGTTTTAACGTGTAATGATGCTTTCCGTTTGCCCAAATGCAAAAACGCCTCCTATCCGTTAGTTGACCGTATCACTGACCGTATCAACCAAACGTATAAAAGGCGCTATATCAACGTTTATTAGCAATCGAATGGCGTCCCAGGAGAGATTCGAACTCCCGACCGACGGCTTAGAAGGCCGTTGCTCTATCCGGCTGAGCTACTGGGACATTTTGAAATTATTTACCTGATTGAGATTTATTAACTCAACGACAAGATTTATTATATTAAACAAATGTTAAGAAGTCAACACTTTGTAAATTTTTTTTTATTATTATTGAGGGAAGACTGGCTTCCCTCAGTTATTATATTCAAATTAATCGCTTTTTACCAGAGAAAATTCTTGTGTCAGATCAGGAATTTTCCCATTGGAAACGTCATACACATCCAGTGTAACATCTTTTCCCCGTTTTTCCAGTATGATATATGTCTTTTCGTTTCTTCCTCTTGGAAGCCTTATGCTTCCAGGATTGATAAATAATATCCCCTCAGACATTTCAGCTCCCAGACTATGTGAATGGCCAAAACATACGATATCTGCCTTCAATTCACGCGCCCTGTATGACAGATTCATTAATGTGGACTTAACGGAATATTTATGACCGTGTGTGACGAAAAAGCGGAATCCTCCAGCCTCTTCTATTCTGTCCTCCGGAAAGTCTGCGTTAAAGTCACAATTTCCTCTTACTGCAGCGTAGCCCTTTAGTGATTCATCACCTGCTTGAAGCTCCGAATCTCCGCAGTGAATCATTAGATCCATATCAGGATGTGTATCACGAATTTGGCTGAGTTCAGAAGTTAATCCATGGCTATCGCTGACAATCAGAACTTTCATGAGTTTTCAGCTCCTGCCACGAAAGAAGGCAGCAGATCCTCAAGTTTTTGGAGAGCATTCGCTCTGTGACTGATCTGGCTTTTTTCCTCAGGCATTAATTCAGCCATTGCTTTGTTTTTTTCTTCTGCAAAGAAAATAGGATCATAGCCAAATCCATAAGTCCCTCTTCTTTCTCTTAAAATATGCCCTTCACAAGTTCCTGCAACGGTTTCAGTCGTTTTACCGGGAGCAGCGATGGCAAGAGCGCAATAGAACCGTGACCGCCGTTTATGATCCGGAACGCCTTCGAGCTCACCGAGAACTTTGTCCATATTTTTCTGATCATTTTTTTCCTCGCCTGCATAGCGGGCGGAATAGATGCCCGGCTTCCCTCCAAGCGCATCAATGATCAAGCCTGAATCATCGGCAATGACCATTCTTCCAAAAGCTTTAGACACGGCTTCCGCTTTAAGAATGGCATTCTCTTCAAACGTGCTGCCTGTCTCCTCAACATCCTGAAAATCCGGATAATCCAGCAGGGTTTTTACTTGATAGCCAAGAGGCTTGAACATCCGCTCAAATTCTCTCGCTTTGCCTGCATTTTTAGTTGCAATTATGACTTCCTGCATACTATATCCTCCCCGCAAGCTTTTCTTTTTTGCTTTGAATGCTTCCTGAGATATTCTCTCCCAGTGCCGATTTCTGAAGTTCAAGCAGCTCTGATATCCCTCCCTGTGCGGCACTAAGCATTTCCTGCAACTGCGCATAAGAAAAAGTCGCTTCTTCTCCAGTTCCCTGAAGCTCTACAAATTCCCCGCTGCCGGTCATGACGACATTCATATCCACTTCAGCAGAGGAATCTTCAATATAATTCAAATCCACAACAGCCTGCTTATCAGTAAGAATCCCCACGCTTGTGGCAGCAAGGAAATCATTGATTGGATAGCTTGAAAGCTTCTTGCTGCTGTAAAGCTTATCCATCGCCTGCGCCATTGCAATAAAGGCTCCTGTTATGGAAGCAGTCCGTGTCCCTCCATCAGCCTGTATCACGTCGCAATCAAGCCATACCGTTCTTTCGCCAAGTGCATCAAGATCCACTACTGCGCGGAGTGCACGGCCGATCAGGCGCTGAATTTCCATTGTTCTCCCTGAAATTTTTCCTTTTGCTGATTCCCTGATGTTTCTCTGTTCTGTAGCCCTCGGAAGCATGGAATATTCAGCTGTTATCCAGCCTTTCCCCTGTCCTCTCATAAAAGGAGGGACCCTTTCGTCAATGCTTGCTGTACAAATCACCTTTGTGTCTCCCACCGTAATGAGTACAGAGCCCTCAGGATGCTTTAAATAATCAGTTTCAATATGTATTGGCCTAAGTTGCTTTGGTTCACGTCCATCTGCGCGCATAAGCTGATTTCCCCCTTCATTTCCTTATATTGAACCTGGGCATTTGCCCAGTAATATTGGCATGCCTATTTTACCAACAAAGAAGAGGCGGCATTATATGCCAACCTCTTTTTCCCGTTACTATATAGTATAACAAAATCTGATATATTAAAAACTTCCTGTATTCACATTTTCAGGGCGTGTTACAGGCTCTGATAGTTTTTCCCCATCTTCATTAACAATCTCTGCTTTGCCATCCACAGTAACAGCCACGCTTTCGATGCCCTTTTGTTCAGTTAGGGAAAGGACAAGTGCGTTCAGCAAATGCTTGGAGATCATTTTCTCTTCGAAGCTGCTGAACACATTTTCATTGAAGTTTAATGTGACTTTTCCTTCTTCAATTTTTGGAGCTTCAAGCAGCTCTACATCCGGAAGGAAATCTGTCACCAGATTGGAAGCATAGTTCGGCCCTTTAATCAATTCGGATACAACCGCTTCAACTTTATTTTCCATCTCGTTGCTTACACGCTTGGTAACGGGCACGTAATAATAGTTTTCTTCATCCCCGCCCAGATAATAAACGGTCACCGGCTTTGTATTCGTGATATCTACTACTTCCGTTGTATCCATGTTTATTCCATTGGCTCTCGTTAATGCCGAACTGACCGGAGTTCCATTCACTGGCATCTCTTTTAGTTCATGTCCGTTTAATGTCAGCTTAACTTTATCAATGGAATCAAATTGTGTGAGTGTCCAGGTAACGGATTGGAGAATTTTCTTTTCATCCTCTTTAGCATATTCCTGAAATTCTTTTGAAAAATCGACGGTTGCCACTTTATCTTTAATATTTACAGAAACTTTTGTATCAGCCGGAAGGACTGCTCTGAAATCATTAGGGAGAAGCTCTGTAACAGGACCGTTCTCCACCAGGTACTCCAGCGCCTGTGTAGCAACTGAGTTCGTTTTCGGAAGATCGATTGTCTGGGGAACAACATACCCATTTTTATCAATCAAGTAAAGCTCTGTTTTAAGATTTGCCGTAACACCCTCTTCATTTTCAGCTGTTTCTTTTCCTGTTGTTTCTTCAGCAACACTTTCGCCTTCATCGGTGTAAGATACTGCTTTTGGCGGATCGACCTTTTCTTTCCCCTGGCTTCCGAACAATCCGCAGCCTGATAATAATACAGATGAAACCAGCACCGCTGACACTATCGACGTTTTTTTATTTATAGACATACATAATCCCCCCTGAGACAGTTTGTACTACATGTATACGAGCCTATCTGTAATTTAGACCGTCTTTTGGGATAAAAGTGTGAATAGATTTTTGACAAATTTGGACAATCTGATGTACGGCTGCCATAAAAACATAGAAAAAAAGCCCCAATAAGGAGCTTCAATATTGCTTCTGCAGTTCGTCTTTTACCAGGACAGCTTTGATTTTAAAATAATCTATTTCATCCGGAAGTTCTTCTTTAATTGGCTTGAGCATATCCCTTCCAGTTTTTTCAGCTGCCTGTAAAATAAGCTTTTCTTCCGTTTCATTGAAAATATCTGACCAGTCAATCTCATTGCCTTCTTTGATCGAGCGGAAGATATGCTCCTGAATCGTTATAGGGGAAAAGTTTCGCTTTTTGGCTATTTCCGTTATAGTATTTCCATTCTTATAATAATCAAAGGAAATCTGGTAGCTTGGACGGTCATCTTGTATTTCCTCTGACATTGAAGGCATACCTGCTGCAGGCATAGGGCGAATATTATGTTCTTCAGCAAATTCTTTGATTGCCTGAATAAAATATTCCCCATACTTATCAAATTTCATTTGCCCTACACCTTTAATATTTAACATCATGTCTTTGCTCACGGGAAAATAACGGCACATTTCTTTTAATGCGGTATCGGCAAACACAACAAAGGGAGGAACATTTTCTTCATCTGCAATCTTTTTCCTGAGCTTCCTCAGGATCTCAAAAAGTTCGATATTTTCATCTTCTTCCTGAACAGATACAGGCACACTAATTTTCATAGATAGTTTTTTCTGTCCTTTTAAGACAGGAATTGCATTTGCTGACAGCCTTACGGTCGGATATTTACCATCTGTTAAAATCAGATAATCCTCAGCCAGCAGATAGTTGATCATCTCGGCAATCTCTTTTTCTTTGCGATTTTTCATCAGCCCAAATGTGGAAAGTTTATTAAAATTAAGCTCGCGGATTCTTTTATTATTTGATCCTTTCAAAACCTGTGCAGTCAAAGTAACGCCAAATCTTTCTTCCATCCGCTTAATGCACGAAAAAATCATTAAAGCTTCCTGAGTAATATCGATGCTTGTCCGTTCATCCAGACAGCTGCTGCATTTGCCGCAGATGATAGGTTCGGCAGTCTCATCAAAATAATCAATGATATAGGATTGAAGGCATTTCTCTGTGTGGCAGTAATTAACCATATCCTTTAGCTTGCTGTATTCCTGCTCCATTTTCCGCGGATCCAGACTGCTCTCCTCAATCAAAAATTTCTGCAGCTGGATATCCTGAGGAGCAAACAGCAAATAACATATGCTATCCTCTCCATCTCTCCCTGCCCTTCCCGCTTCCTGATAATAAGCTTCAATGTTCCGCGGAAGATTATAGTGGATCACATATCTGACATTGGATTTATCAATCCCCATTCCAAAAGCATTTGTTGCGACCATAATATTTGATTCGTCATATACGAAGGCATCCTGTGCTTTTTTTCGTTCTTCTTCCTTTAAGCCTGCATGATATTTGGCAACTGAGCAGTTCTTGCCTTTTAAGAACTGGTACAGCTGGTCTGTCTCCCTGCGGCTTGAAGTATAAATGATTCCCGCTTCGTTTTTATGTTTGTTTATGGTCTGCAATAGAAAATCTCTTTTGTTAACACCTTTCACTACCTGAAAGGAGAGGTTGTCCCTTGCGAAACCAGTTATAAACGTATTTTCCCCGCCGATGTTTAGAAGCCTGCGGATGTCCTCTGCGACATCCTGTGTTGCTGTTGCAGTCAAAGCAGCAATTACAGGTTTCTGATGCAGATTGCTAAGCTCTGAGACAACGGAACGATAACTCGGGCGGAAATCATGCCCCCACTGTGAAATGCAATGGGCTTCATCAAAGACGATCGCATTGATTGAAATATCGTTTAATAATTGCAAAAAGGCAATGGACCCAAATCGTTCCGGCGCCACATACACGAGCTTATATTCTTCATTGCGTATTCCAGCCACAATGTGCTGATACTCGGCAGAAGACAATGTGCTGTTTATATAAGCAGCCGGGATGCCTGCAGTGCTAAGGGCATCTACTTGATCTTTCATCAGGGAAATTAAGGGAGAAATCACAATGGCCGTTCCGGGGAGTACAAGAGCGGGTATTTGAAAGCAGATTGACTTTCCGCCTCCAGTTGGAAGAATTCCAAGAGTATTGGTTTGTGAGAGGATATTTTGAATAATCTCCTGTTGGCCTGGGCGGAAAGAAGTATATCCAAAATATTTCTTTAAATAGTTTTCGGCTTGTGCCAGCAAATTGACCACCAACTCAATTAAGTATAGTTTTTCTTTCAATTACATGATACCAGAGCTTTTTTAAAAAGTAATCTAAAAGCATCGTGCAAATTTCTTTAAAAAACACCTTCTGAAAAGGTTCAGAAGGTGTCTGCAATTATTAAAGCGAAATTTTTTCAACATCATTTACAGAGAATCCAAGCCACTTTGAGGCAATTTTAGAAAAAATAGCCGTGGAGCCAGTTGTACAGAATTTATATTCCGGATTTTCATCTACAGCTTTAAGCAGGCCATGATGGTGCAGAATGGTACTGGCTTCCCTTGCTGTTTCCTCACCTGAGCTGATGACCTTTACCTCTTTACCCATTACATTCTTAATAATTGGTTCTAATAAAGGATAATGAGTACATCCAAGAATGAGTGTATCCATTCCTTTTCCTTTTAAGGGCTGAAGCGTCTCAGCCACTATTTTTTTGGCAACTGAGCCTTCGTACTCCCCGCTCTCTACCAGAGGAACGAATTTTGGGCATGCCAGACTATGCACGGCAGACCTGCTGTTTATCTGGATCAGCGCATTTTCATATGCCTTGCTTTTGACAGTGCCCTCTGTGCCAATGACACCAATTATATGATTTTTCGTCACTTTAATAGCTGTTCTTGCGCCTGGGAAAATGACACCGATAACCGGTATCGGCAGTTCCCTGCGTATTTCCTCCAGAGCGACAGCAGTAGCTGTATTACAGGCTATAACAAGCATTTTAATGTTTTCTTTAAGCAGGAACTCCGTCATTTGCCAGGTAAAGGATTTTACCTCTTCACCAGGCCGCGGGCCATACGGGCATCGTGCTGTATCTCCGAGGTATACAATATCTTCATTTGGCAGCTGCCTCATGATTTCTTTTGCAACCGTTAAGCCCCCCACTCCGGAGTCAATTATTCCTATAGGTTGTTTCAAAAGTACCGCCTCATTCTCCGCGCATATCATGGTGTAATTTCATTAAGTTATCTTTTAAGAACAAGACCTCATTATGTGAAGAATTTTTAAGGACCTCTTTTAGGTAATCCTGGCGTTTTTTAATAACTTCTTCAATAATCCGTTCTCCTTCATCAAGCAGATGAATCCGGACTACTCTTCGGTCATTTGGGTCTTTCACTCTTTTCACAAGGCTGTTTTTCTCCATTCGGTCAACAAGATCGGTTGTCGTGCTGCAAGCAAGATACATTTTATTTGACAGCTCGCCAATGGTCATATCGCCTTCTTCAAACAGCCATTGCAATGCCACAAACTGAGGAGGGGTAATAGTAAAGTCACTTAGAATTTCCCTTCCTTTTTGCTTAATAATGCCGGATATGTACCTTAAGTCTTTTTCAATATCAGCTACAACATCATTTATTTCATTTGTTTTAGGATCTTCCAGCTTCATTCATAAACACTCCCATTTAAGCTTTTACGATGTTTTCTGCCCTTGTGCATTTATTTTCACCTTTTTCCGTACAAATTTCAAGACAGAAATAAATCCAATAATGAAATATTCCTTATATATAAATGTGATAACCGGCCTCCCAGAAGGATAGCCGGTCTAAATTAAAGTTCTAGCTCTCCCATTCGAAGGAGCTCTACAACAGCTTGTGATCGCCCCTTTACACCAAGCTTTTGCATGGCATTAGAAATGTGGTTCCGAACCGTTTTTTCACTTATAAACAATTCACCAGCGATTTCCCTTGTTGTTTTATCTTGTACTAACAATTCGAATACTTCTCTTTCTCGTTTGGTGAGTAACGGCTTGTGAGTATATTCATTCTCCTTCAAGTATTGTAACCCTCCTTGCCTTTCGCCAGCTATGAACCGCGGGATGGGTATATATTTAGTCACCATATCATATGTCAGCAAAACAGCCGAAGTGACTATATTTAGTGAAAGGAGAAAGTTATTTTCAGGAAATGTGCTATTGTGCCGCTAGGCTCGGACTTTAACCCTGCTTTTCAGCATTTCTTTCATATTTTCGGTCCAAGGCACACCCTTGCCCGTCACCTTTGATATCTGCACCATCGTCCCCCTGCCGGTGAAGCAAACTGAACCGTCTGATTTCCTGCCCATATAATGAAGATCAACAGAAGAATTCCCTATTGAAGCAGCTTTTACGTATATTTGTATCTCTTCATCAAAGAAAACCTGGCTGATAAAATCGCATTGGAGGTCTGCTACGACTGGTATGGTTCCACTATCATGCTTTACCCAGTCCTGCATAAAGCCATTGCTTTTGAAAAATTCTATCCTTGCTTCTTCATAGTATGTAAATGGAATGGTATTGTTCAAATGTCCAAACATATCAGTTTCGGAAAATCTGACTTTTACTGGATGAAAAAAAATGAATTCTTCTTCCCATTTTTTAAAATCGTCTATATAGCTCAATTTTTTCATGCTGGTGCCTCCCGGTTATTTATGAATGAGCATTCACTCTGTTGAATTTCATTATAGTGTTTTTCGAATTGTTTGAAAACCTTTCCTCATGTAAAATAAAGGATCTTTTTTCAATGATTGTTGTTTTTGGTTTATGAATTCTGCCCGTTGATTTCCGCTGCAGGCACTTGCTTTCCGCGGGGAGGGATGGATGC
>NZ_NPDG01000098.1:0-19189 GCF_002272225.1 Bacillus sp. 7894-2 | reverse complement strand
TAGCCTCCTCGGCTTCGCCTGCGGGGTCTCACACTTCCCTCTCCTCCCGCAGGACATTGAATAAGCTTCCTCGGATAAACACCGCACGAAGGAAATGCGTCAGCATTTTCGAGGATCAAGTGCCCTCCGCTCCAATCAACTCAGCAAATTAAACTAAGCTAGAAAAAAGCAATAAACTTTACGAAAACAGCCTAAATAAAAGATTATGCGAATATAGACTAAAAACCCCTCTCCAAAAGGAAAGGGGTTTTATCAAGTTTAGATCTGGTCGCTTCCAAAGAAGTTTTTGAAAGACTGGAATGTTGTATCACGGTTAAGTGCCGCAATGGATGTTGTTAAAGGAATGCCTTTCGGGCAGGATTGTACGCAGTTTTGAGAGTTCCCGCAATTGGCAAGTCCGCCATCACCCATGATTTGCTCCAGACGTTCAGCTTTATTCATTTCACCAGTTGGGTGAGCATTGAACAAGCGAACCTGTGATAAAGGAGCCGGTCCGATAAAGTCAGATTTGCTGTTAACATTCGGACATGCTTCCAGGCAAACACCGCATGTCATGCACTTTGAAAGTTCATATGCCCATTGGCGCTTTCTCTCAGGCATACGCGGTCCCGGTCCCAAATCATACGTGCCATCGATCGGAATCCATGCTTTAACCTTTTTCAGGGAATCAAACATACGGCTTCTGTCGACCTGCAGGTCACGGACTACAGGGAACGTGCGCATCGGCTCTAGACGGATCGGCTGTTCGAGCTGATCCACAAGTGCTGTACATGACTGGCGCGGCTTTCCGTTAATAATCATTGAACAAGCACCGCAGACTTCTTCAAGGCAGTTCATATCCCATGTGATTGGAGTAGTATCTTCACCCTTCACGTTAATCGGATTACGGCGAATCTCCATAAGGGCTGAAATAACGTTCATGTTCGGACGGTAATCAATTTCAAACTCTTCCTGATAAGGGGCTGAATCAGGAGTATCCTGGCGGCTGATTACAAAACGGACTGTTTTAGTTTTTGTTTCTTGCATGGTTTAGTTCTCCCCTTTCTTTTTGGAATAATCACGCTTACGCGGTGGAATTAAGCTTACATCAATGTCTTCGTAATGGAACGCAGGAGCGGAATTTGCATCAACAAACTTCGCCATTGTTGTTTTCATGAATTCTTCATCATTACGTTCAGGGAAGTCCGGCTTATAGTGTGCACCGCGGCTTTCATTACGGTTATAGGCACCAATTGTAATAACACGTGCCAGTTGAAGCATATTCTGCAGCTGGCGCGTAAAGCTTGCACCCTGATTGCTCCACTTCGCAGTATCATTAATATTAATGTTTTTATAGCGCTCCATAAGTTCAACAATTTTTTCATCTGTTTTCAACAGCCTGTCATTATGGCGGACAACCGTTACATTGTCTGTCATCCACTCACCAAGCTCTTTATGAAGGACATATGCATTCTCTGTGCCATCAAGAGACATGATATTATTCCATTTTTCTTCTTCCTGTTTTACATGGCGGTCAAATAGTGATGATGGCAGATCTTCAGCACTCTTATCTAATCCGCTGATATACTTGACTGCATTCGGGCCTGCTACCATACCGCCATAAATGGCTGATAGCAGTGAGTTGGCACCAAGACGGTTGGCACCATGCTGTGAATAATCACATTCACCAGCTGCAAACAAGCCTGGAATATTTGTCATCTGATCATAGTCAACCCATAATCCGCCCATTGAATAGTGAACAGCAGGGAAGATTTTCATTGGCACTTTACGAGGATCTTCACCCTGGAATTTCTCATAGATTTCAATGATTCCCCCAAGCTTAATATCAAGCTCTTTAGGATCTTTATGGGAAAGATCAAGATATACCATGTTCTCCCCATTAATGCCAAGCTTCTGGTTAACACAAACATCAAAAATTTCACGCGTTGCAATATCACGAGGCACCAGGTTTCCGTAAGCTGGGTATTTCTCCTCAAGGAAGTACCATGGTTTGCCATCTTTATATGTCCATACTCGTCCGCCTTCACCGCGTGCAGATTCACTCATTAGGCGAAGCTTATCATCTCCAGGGATGGCGGTTGGATGAATCTGAATAAATTCCCCATTTGCGTAATAAGCGCCCTGCTGATAAACGATGGAAGCCGCTGAGCCTGTGTTTATGACAGAGTTAGTGGATTTTCCGAAAATAATTCCCGGTCCGCCGGATGCCATAATAACTGCATCTGCAGAAAAAGACTTAATTTCCATAGTAGTCAGGTTCTGGGCAACGACACCCTTACAAGCTCCGTCATCATCGATGACAACCCCAAGAAATTCCCATCCCTCATACTTTGTCACTAATCCTGACACTTCATGGCGGCGGACCTGCTCGTCCATTGCATAAAGAAGCTGCTGTCCAGTTGTAGCACCGGCAAACGCAGTACGGTGATGCTGTGTTCCACCGAAGCGGCGGAAGTCAAGCAGTCCTTCAGGTGTACGGTTAAACATAACACCCATACGGTCAAATAAATGAATGATGCCAGGTGCAGCCTCTGCCATTGCTTTTACAGGCGGCTGGTTAGCCAGGAAGTCCCCGCCATAAATTGTATCGTCAAAATGAATCAAAGGAGAATCGCCTTCCCCTTTTGTATTTACCGCTCCGTTAATGCCGCCCTGGGCACAAACAGAGTGAGAACGTTTAACCGGTACCAGAGAAAATAATTCAACCGGAGTCCCAGATTCTGCTACTTTAATTGTCGCCATCAAACCGGCTAGTCCGCCGCCGACAACTATAACTTTTCCTTTACCCATCGTGACTCACTCCCTTAATACTTGTAAGAAAAGCGCCAGCACCCGCTTACCGGTCCCCTTGAGGCCTTCCGATGGCGTTTATTCTGCCAAAAGTGCTGATTTTGCCTATGCGCTTTCAATAATGCGGAGCCGGGCAGCTGCCCAATTCCCTATTTATCCGATCAAGTCTAATAATCTCTTGTCTATTAAATAAATGCTGTAAGAGCACGTACGCCAACAATAGATAGTGCAATGAAAATTCCGATTGTTACGTAAGTGGAAATAACCTGTGAACGAGGAGATACTGTAAGTCCCCAGCTGACAAGGAATGACCAAAGCCCGTTAGCAAAGTGGAAAATTGCAGAAATGACTCCAATAATATAGAACCAGAACATAAATGGATTCGACAGGATATTCTCCATCATCTGAAAGTTAACTTCTGCTCCAAAGGCAGCCTGTACGCGTGTTTCCCATACATGCCATGCAACAAAAACCAGCGTAATAACACCTGAAACACGCTGAAGCATAAACATCCAGTTGCGGAAATATCCGTATCTGGTTGTGTTATTTTTCGCAGTAAAAGCAATATAAAGGCCATAGATTGCGTGGAACAGTAAAGGTAAATAGATTACAAACGTTTCAAGGAATATTCTAAATGGAAGACTTTCCATAAAATGCGCTGCATTATTAAAAGATTCCTCTCCCCCTGTTGCAAAATGGTTCACTACAAGGTGCTGCACCAAAAACAATCCAACTGGTATTACGCCAAGCAATGAATGCAATCTGCGATTAAAAAACTCACGATTACCTGCCATAAACTTTCCCCCCCTGATTTAAAAAAAACGATGCTGAGCCCCCGCTCAGGACATCATCTCGAAAATGTTATTCATTTTCTTACAATTATGTGACATGTCCATTTTACTCCCAAGATAATAGAGCGTCAAGAAAACGGATACATAAAATGTTCCATATTAATAAAATTTTTAAAAAATATTTGCCGGTTAAAAACATATATTATTCTGCGGTTCAATATGACCTAATTGCCGGTCTCCAATATTCTGAAATAGTAATTATTTCTATGCATATCGTTCTATTTTTTCCCGAATTGATATTAACTCTCCAAGCATATTGTATATAATATAATCATAGAAAGAGGGGAGACTATTGAGCGAATTAGCATCTGCGAAATCTAATGAAGATCACATACAGTCAGTACCGGTATTTGGCTATGAACTGATCCGGGAAGTTCTTTTGCATGACCTTTTAGGAAATGAAGCACCCGAAATTTTATATTGGGCCGGCAAAAGGCTTGCACGCATGTATCCTCTGGAAACAGCCGGACAGATTGGCGAATTTTTTATAAATGCCGGCTGGGGCAACCTTTCGATCGCAAACGAATCTAAACATGAACTTGAAATGGTATTATCAAGCCCGCTGATTGCTGGCCGCCTGCAAAAAAACAATAACTGCACATTTCAGCTCGAGGCTGGTTTTATAGCCCAGCAGATTGAATTTCAAAAAGAAGTTATTTGTGAGGCTTTCGAACATCCCCGCAAGAAAACCGGCAAAATCCTTATTACTGTGAAGTGGGATAAAAAGGACCCTGCTGAGTAACATCTAATTTGTATAAACAATAAGCTATCAATTTCTGATAGCTTATTGTTTATAGCTTCGAAATTAAGCCTTAACCGCGGAAACAGACAGCTTGAATGCCTCATGTAAAGCGTCAACAGCATCGATCATTTTACTGTTTTCCACAACCGCTGATACTTTAATTTCTGACGTGCTTACCATTTTCACCTGAATTTCATTCGATGAAAGCACTTCGAACATTTCTGCAGCCACACCCGGATTGGAAATCATGCCTGAACCGACAATTGAAACCTTTGCAAGCCCGGATTCCCACTCAATGCGGTCATAATTTAATTGATCTCTATGCTTTTCCAGAACTTTCACTGTATCCGTCAGATCTTCATTCTTAATTGAGAAGGACAGGTTAGCAGTCTGGGCTTCTGTCATGCTCTGAATAATGATATCGACATTAATGTGGTTTTTGGCGAGCGCCGAGAAAATAGTAGACAGCCCAGTCAGTGAATTAGGAAGACCAATGATTGTTACCCTTGTTATGTCATCTTCAAAAGCCACACCGCGCACCACTAAATTTTGTTCCATTTTTACTTCCTCCTCAATGATTGTTCCGGCTTCCTTTTCAAGGCTTGAGCGCACTTCAAGCGGAAGTCCATAGTTTTTAGCGAATTCAACTGCTCTTGGATGGAGCACTCCAGCCCCCAAATTGGCCAGCTCAAGCATTTCATCATAGGACACAGAATGTAACTTTCTGGCATTCTTTATAAATCGGGGATCGGTTGTAAACACACCTGTAACATCCGTATAAATATCACATTTGTCAGCTTTAAGTGCTGCAGCCAGTGCAACAGCAGTTGTATCAGATCCGCCGCGGCCAAGCGTGGTTATTGAACCATCTTCTGTCATCCCCTGAAAGCCTGCTGCAATCACAATTTTCCCCTGATTCAATTCCCCCTGAATGGAGGCTGGATCAATATTGACTATCCTCGCATTGCCATGGACTGCTTCTGTTTTAATACCTGCCTGCCACCCTGTAAAAGAAACGGCGGGATGTCCTTTTGCATTTAATGCCATTGCTAATAAAGAGATGGTCACCTGTTCGCCGGTTGTAAGCAGCATATCCATTTCCCTTTTATCTGGTGATGGGGAAATCTCCCTTGCCATGCCAATCAGCTGATCAGTCGTTTTGCCCATTGCCGAAACAACCACAACAACATCGTTTCCACGGTTTTTTTCCTCAATTACCCGATTAGCGACATTTTGTATTCTGTCTACAGTCCCCACGGAGGTGCCTCCGAATTTCTGCACTATGATTCCCACAGCTTTCCCTTCTTTCTAAAGAACTCGTAATTTTATGATTTGCCGTCCTATGTAAGTGAAGCAAGACATTCCACTCGGCTGTATTTGACAATGGCCTTAAATCTAAAAATACCCCTTTTGGGCAATAAAAAAAGCAATGGAATAGTTTAACTATCCCATTGCTGTGCAGCCAAAATGTATAAGTGAGCAAACACAGTGAGATAGCTCTCCAGGACGGCAATGTCCTGACAATCCTGCATTTATTCAATGCAAAACCAGCAGAAAAAATGATGAGATTTTCCCCACTTCGGCGAACATACCCTTTCAAAGCTTTTCATGGAAGCTCATTCTTCTCCAAGCTTTTACTGATGAAGTTCGCACCTCTACCTTCACTTAACGATTATGTCCAATAGTTCAGTTTAACTATATGGACATGCGCTTTATCGCTATAAAGTGATATTGATATAAAGTTTCAATTAGTATAACATGTCTGAATTTTTCTGTCTATATCCATTTAAGACTTGGAGTTTCCATTTTGTTCCTCAAGTCTCTGCATTAACTCCTCAGCAACATTTGCAGGAATGCCTATTTTTCTAAACTCCTCAATTGGTGCCTCTTTCATTTTCTTAACAGATCCAAAGGCCTTCAGCAGCTGTTTCTTTCGCTTTTCACCTATGCCCGGAATTTCATCCAGAATAGACTGAAAGGCACTTTTTCCGCGAAGCTGGCGGTGAAAAGTAATCGCAAAGCGATGAACTTCATCCTGAATTCTCTGCAGCAGGTAGAATTCCTGGCTGTTCCTTGCAAGCGGAATAATTTGAAGCGGATTACCATATAAAAGCTGTGAAGTTCTATGCTTCTCATCCTTCACCAGGCCTGAAATCGGAATATCCAGACCAAGCTCATTTTCAAGCACATCCCGTACAGCTTCAACATGCCCTTTTCCTCCATCAATCAAGATTAAGTCAGGAAGCGGCAATTCTTCTTTCAGTACTCTTGTATATCTGCGGCGGACGACTTCTCTCATGGATTCATAATCATCAGGACCTTGGACGGACTTTATTTTATATTTTCGATACTCTCTTTTCTCCGGTTTGCCATCAATGAAGACGATCATGGCAGAAACAGGGTCCGTCCCCTGGATATTTGAATTATCAAACGCTTCAATCCGGTGAGGAGTATAAATTCCAAGCTGATCACCCAGATTTTCAACAGCTTTAATAGTCCGTTCTTCATCACGTTCTATTAAAGAGAACTTCTCCTGGAGAGCAATTTTTGCATTTTTATAAGCAAGCTTCACCAGGTCCTTTTTTTGCCCGCGCTGCGGCTTTAGCACTTTCACATCAAGAAGCTGTTCTGCCATGACTGTATCAACGGAATCGGGTGCCAATATTTCACGGGGTTTAAAGTGATTTGCTTTAGTATAAAACTGGCCGAGGAACGTTAAAATTTCTTCTTCCGGCTCATTATAAATCGGGAACATTGATACATCCCGTTCGATGAGCTTGCCCTGCCTGATGAAGAAGACCTGGACACACATCCACCCTTTATCAACCGCATACCCAAATACATCCCGATCTGTAAAATCTGTCATTGTCATCTTTTGCTTTTCCATCGTTGCATCTATATGGGCAATTTTATCTCTGAGCTCTGTTGCTCGTTCAAAGTCCAATTCTTCGGCAGCGGCAGTCATTTTGGCAGTTAGGTCTTTTTTAATCTCTTTGTATCCGCCGTTTAAGAATCTCGCAATTTCATCTGTCATTTGCTTATATTGTTCTTCACTTACTTCCTTTACGCACGGTGCAAGACATTGGCCTAAGTGATAATAAAGGCAAACTCTGTCCGGAAGAGTTGAACATTTGCGGAGAGGATAAATACGGTCGAGCAGCTTTTTGGTTTCATTGGCAGCCTGCACATTGGGATAAGGGCCAAAGTATTTTCCCCTGTCTTTCTTTACTTTTCTCGTTGTAATCAGACGGGGATGGCGTTCGGCCGTCAATTTGATAAATGGGTAGCTTTTATCGTCCTTCAGCATTACATTATATTTGGGATCATACTTCTTGATCAGATTCATCTCAAGGATCAATGCTTCCATGTCTGAAGATGTGACAATGTACTCAAAGTCCACAATCTCATTAACAAGTCTTAATGTTTTTCCGTCATGTGAGCCTGTAAAATAGGATCTGACCCGATTTCTGAGAATTTTGGCTTTCCCCACATAGATAATGGTCCCCTGCCTGTCCTTCATTAAATAACAGCCTGGCTGCGCAGGCAACAGCATCAGTTTATTTTTTATCGTTTCATTCATGGCACTCCACCTCCCCGATTAAAACTTATTGGAGTTCAATATATTTAATAGTTTGGCATGACAATGTTGGAATGCAAGTAGGTCATAAGGCTTAGTTTGCATTAGTAAGTTCTTAAATTGCAGGTGACACTTGATTCTTATCCTATTATATCAGCTGGGGAACATGCAGCATAACTGCTAAACACACATGATAAAAAAATCCCGATGTCCGCATGGGACACCGGGAAATTTCTTATAGATTAAGCATGCTTTGAAAGTAATTCAGCAAGAGCTTCTTTCGGCTGGAAGCCAACCGCTTTATCCACTACTTCACCGTCTTTTAGTACGATCAAAGTTGGGATGCTCATTACGCCAAACTTGCCGGCTGTTTCCTGGTTTTCGTCAACATCGATTTTTACGATTTTGACTTTATCGCCCATTTCAGAATCAAGTTCTTCTAATACAGGAGCGATCATTTTACAAGGGCCGCACCATGGAGCCCAGAAATCTGCCAATACTAATCCCGAACCAGTTTCAGCAGTGAAATTTTGGTCAGTTGCGTGTGTAATAGCCATTTGTTATGCCTCCTAAAATTTAACTCAAATACTAACGACAGTATATCATCGTTTATACTATGTTGCGAATAATCTGCTCGATCGTAATTTACCCTATGTAAAGCAGATTATTCTCTTTCTTTCTTTCTTATGGGCTTTATGTATAATGGGCGGCCATCTGCCGCCCATTTGTACTTTATGCGTTTACTTTAAGCTTTTTGAACTCTTCTGTTAACAGAGGAACAACCTCAAACAGATCTCCGACAATACCGTAATCAGCTACCTTAAAGATATTGGCTTCCGGATCTTTGTTGATCGCGACGATTACTTTGGAGTTGGACATCCCGGCTAAGTGCTGAATAGCTCCGGAAATACCACATGCAATATACAGATCTGGTGTTACCACTTTACCCGTCTGTCCAATTTGCAGTGAATAATCGCAATAATCAGCATCACAGGCTCCACGTGAGGCACCTACAGCTCCATTTAAAACAGAAGCAAGCTCTTTTAATGGCTCAAAGCCTTCCTCGCTCTTAACACCGCGGCCGCCGGCAATAATAACCTTAGCTTCGGATAAGTCAACGCCTTCACTCGCTTTGCGGACAACTTCCTTAATGATTGTGCGAAGATCCTTGATCTCTGCAGCAACAGAAGCAACATCTCCTGATCTTGATTCATCTTTCTCCAAAGGAGCTATGTTATTTGGACGGATGGTGGCAAAAAGGAGGCCATCTGTCACAATCTTCTTTTCAAAAGCTTTTCCTGAATAAATCGGGCGTGTGAAGACCAGATTGCCGCCTGCTTCTTCAAGGCTTGTTACGTCAGAGATTAAACCCGACTCAAGCTTGGCTGCAATTTTAGGAGCAAGATCTTTCCCCATTGCTGTATGCCCAAAAATAAGGCCATCCGGACTTTCAGAATCAATCACAGCCATTAAAGCCTGTGAAAAACCATCTGGCGTATACTGCTTCAGCTTCTCATCTTCAACAGTTACAACACGGTCAGCACCATAGTGAATCATTCCACTCGCTAAAGCGCTTACAGAATCACCAATTAAAACTCCTACAACTTCTCCGCCTTCTGATGCAGTCTTACCGGCTGCAACAGCTTCGAAGGATACATTACGCAATGAACCGTCACGGACTTCACCTAACACTAATACTTTTCTAGCCATATGTTTTACCCCCTGCGTTATTATTAATCAGTAATTGATGATCAGACAACTTTAGCTTCAGTATGAAGAAGTTTCACCAGTTCCTTAACTTGATCTTCCAATTCGCCTTCAAGAACTTTACCTGCTTCTTTTTTAGGCGGCATATAGATTTCAATTGTCTTTGTCTTAGCTTCAACATCTTCCTCATCAAGATCAAGATCGTCAAGCTCAAGCTCATCAAGAGGCTTCTTTTTTGCCTTCATAATTCCTGGCAAGGATGGATAGCGAGGCTCATTCAGACCCTGCTGGGCAGTGACCAATAATGGAAGAGATGTCTCAATTACTTCTGAATCTCCCTCAACATCACGTACTACTGTGGCAGAGCTGCCATTAATATCAAGCTTAGTAATAGTTGTTACATAAGAAATCCCTAAAATTTCTGCTACACGCGGTCCAACCTGTCCGGAACCTCCATCAATTGCTACATTCCCAGCAATGATTAAGTCAGCATCTTTGTCTTTCAGGAATTCGGATAAGATTTTTGCCGTTGTGAACTGATCCCCATTCTCAACGTCATCTTCTGTATTGATTAAAACAGCTTTATCAGCACCCATCGCAAGAGCGGTACGGAGCTGCTTTTCAGCTTCTTCTGTTCCCACAGAAACAACTGTTACTTCTCCGCCATTCGCATCACGAACCTGGATTGCTTCTTCAATTGCATATTCATCATAGGGATTAATGATAAATTCAGCGCCATCTTCATTGATTTTACCGCCGGAGATTGTAATTTTTTCTTCAGTATCAAATGTTCTCTTCATTAATACGTAGATGTTCATGATTTCCCTCCTAGTAATTAAGCCTTGTCATAGTACAAAGCCATTAATTAAAACATTTCTTCACTTCGAAAGATTGAAAATATTTAACGCGTACAGAAAGGTTGATCTGTTTCGAACTGCCCGCTTATTTTAAAATTGAGCGGGCGCTCGCTCACAGACCATAACTTAACCAATGAATCTTCTGAAGATTAAATTAACCGCTTACATGTCTATTATAATAGATTATTAAGATGAATGTAATCTTTCAGCTCAATTCTTTTAATTGCTATTTTCCGGTGAAGTTTGGCTCCCGCTTATTAATAAATGCAGATATGCCTTCCTTCCCATCTTCAGATACAAATACTTTTCCAAACAATTCTGCTTCTTTCTTTACACCCTCGTAGAATTGACCGGTTTTTCCAAAGTTTAATAGCTCAATAGCCGCCTTGATGGAGCCTGGGCTCTTCTTGGCAATTTTCTTTGCCATTTTATAGGCATTTTCCAAAAGCTGCTCCTCAGGAAAGGCATGGTTAGCCAAACCGTATTGAACTGCTTCAAGCCCGGTGATCGGGTCGCTTGTGAACAGCATTTCAGCTGCACGAGCAGTTCCTACATAGCGGGGAAGCCGCTGAGTTCCGGCAAAACCGGGAATCAATCCAAGCTGAAGCTCCGGAAGGCCGAGCTTTGCGTTTTCAGCTACAAGACGGAAGTGACAGCCCATCGCAAGCTCCAGGCCGCCGCCAAGTGCTGCCCCATGAATGGCTGCTATAATTGGCTTAGGGAACTTTTCCATCCGCTCAAAGAGATCCTGTCCATAGGTCGCTAAGTTTGAAAAATCCTCTCCGCTTTCAATAGTTGTAAATTCTTTTATATCAGCTCCAGCTGAAAAGAATCTGCCTTCTCCGTGAATTAGAATAACTCTAACTTCACTATTATCTTCAACTTCATCCAGGACAGCTGAAAGCTCTTTCAATACACCTGATGAAAGAGCATTCGCAGGCGGACGTTCAATTGTAATCGTTGCTACGAAGTCGCTATGGGACCATTTAAGGTATTCCATCGTATCCCTCCTACTATATTATTGAGCACTTTAACATTCTCAAGGTTTTCCACACCCGCTGATTAAAAGTTTATGAACAGGTCCTGCCAATGCCGTAAGATCATATTTCTGCTCATTCATTACCCATGTGGTCACGGTTTCGTCCATGGTGCCAAAAATCATTTGACGCGCCAGCCTGATATCCAGGTCTGCTGAAAACTCACCGTTCTCCCTGCCGTCATCAAGAATTCTTTCCACTAAAGTGAGGTAGCCCTTGAGCACCTCATTAATTTTGTGGCGAAGGTCTTTATTGGACTGCCTCAGCTCGAGCTGGGTTACAATTGCCAGGTGCTTGTCTTCCGAGAGCATTTTAAAGTGAGATTCTACCATCATTAATAGTTTCTCTGCAGCTTTCTCTTTTCCTGCTATTTTTTCCTCAATTTTCTCAACAAAGTAGCCCATTTTATCCTGAAAGAGGGATATTAATATATCTTCTTTGTTTTTAAAATATAAGTAGATCGTGCCATCAGCGACACCAGCCTGTTTGGCAATCTTTGATACCTGAGCCTGGTGATAGCCATTTTCAGCAATCACGACTACAGCCGCATCAATAATCTGCCGGTATTTAGGCTTTGTTTTTTTCATGTTGGTCCCTCCTTTCAGAATAAACGGTGCATTGATTCTAACAGGCAGCAGTGCGGGAAAATTCCTTTCCTGCTGCCGGGGTCAGCCTGTCCACTTGGTTTATTATTTTTAAACTAAAATGAATGAATCATCATTCATATTTTTATAATAGTAGGACAATTCGTTTGTGTCAAGAATTTCCCTTTAAATATATTCTATTATTACATTTGCTTTATATCTGGACAAGCTTATTGATTCAAAAATAAAGAGCCGATTGAAAATCGGTCTCTGAAGCTAAGCCCGTTTTTCCTCTTCTTCTTTAAATTTCTTCTTTTCTTCATCCACTAACGCCCTTCTCAGTATTTTTCCAACTGCTGTTTTAGGAAGCTCACTGCGGAATTCATATAGCCGTGGAACCTTATAAGCTGCCAGATGCTTTCTTGCAAACTGATCCAGTTCATCTTCCGTTGCCTCTTTTCCATCCTTCAGCACAATATAAGCTTTTACTGTTTCTCCTCGATACGGATCCGGTATTCCGGCAGCAACCACTTCCTGTACTGCTGGATGCTCATATAGTACCTCTTCTATTTCACGCGGGTAAATATTGAATCCTCCTGCAATAATCATATCCTTTTTCCTGTCCACTACATAGAAATATCCCTTCTCATCCATATAGCCAAGGTCACCTGTGAGTAGCCAGCCATCTCTTAAGCTTTGCTCCGTTTCTTCGGGTCGGTTCCAATAGCCTTTCATTACCTGAGGTCCTTTAACCGCAATTTCGCCAACTTCTCCTGCCGGAAGTGCTTCTCCTGTCTCCAGTGAGAAAATTGCTGCATCTGTATCAGGCCATGGGACACCTATACTGCCTTTGACACGGGGGCGGTCCCATAAGAAGTTCGCATGAGTAACAGGTGATGATTCAGTCAGACCGTAGCCCTCTACAAGCTTGCCTCCTGTTATTTCTTCAAATTTCTGCTGGACTTCAACCGGCAGGGCAGCAGATCCGCTAATGCAGGAGTCTATAGAAGATAGATCATATTTTTTTATATCCGGATGGTTCAATAACCCAATGTAAATAGTAGGTGCTCCAGGAAATAAGGTCGGCCTTTGTTTATGAATGGTTTTCAGAGTAGTTTCGGGATCAAACTTAGGAAGGAGGACCATTTTATGCGCATCCATTACAGATAAAATCATGACTGTTGTCATTCCATACACGTGAAAGAATGGAAGTATGCCAAGCACCGTCTCCTCGCCGCGCCTGCACTTATAAAGCCAGGCCTTGCACATCGCTGTATTGGATACAAGGTTGCTGTGAGATAGCATGACACCCTTAGGGAAACCGGTCGTGCCGCCTGTGTACTGCAATAATGCCAAATCTTCTTCAAAATCAAATTTATGGATTCTAAGTGGCTCTGCCGGTCTTTTTAATATTTCTGTCAGCAAATGATTATGACCTTCATGTTTTACATTAACAACGATTCCATATTGTTTTTTCTGGATAAAAGGATATATTAAATTTTTAGGGAATGGAAGTGCATCTTTGATTGCCGTTACAATTATATGCTTCAATTCTGTATGCGGCATCACTTTGGTCACTCTGGGAAATAAGATATCCATTGTAATGATCGCTTTTGCTCCTGAGTCTTTCATTTGGTATTCCAATTCACGTTCCATGTACAGCGGATTTGTCTGGATAACAATCCCCCCAGCCATCAGAATTCCATAATAGCTGATAACGGACTGAGGAGTATTCGGAAGCATGATCGCTACCCGGTCTCCCTTTTCAATTCCAAGGCTCTGCAAATATGCAGCGAGCTTCAGGGAAGATTCGTAGATATATTTATATGTGAATTCCTTCCCCATAAAGTGGATTGCTATTTTTTCCGGAAATTCTTCTGCAGCATTTTTCAAATAATCCTGTACCGGCTGTTTTGGATATGACAAAGTTGAGGGGATTTCTTCCGGGTATTGCTTAAGCCATGGTTTTGCTTCTGCCATTTTGTCCCTCCTTCATTCTTGCTAAAGTTTCAGAAAAGCGATGTACTCCTTCTGAACTTTTTGAACATTCCAACTGTTCTTTCTTATTATAATATAATGCTGGATCTATGACAATTAGAATAAGACCTTGCACTCAGGAAGAAATTTTCATATATAGGCTGTCCACTCTATCTGTAATATTCTTCAAATGATTAAAGTAAAAAAAATCGCCATATGAATTGGCGATTTCCTCATTTCCCTATTTTACAAAAATATTATGCAATGAAAAATATATAAATGGCCCCAATAAGAACAAATACTCCGCTAAGAACCAGCAGAACCTTTGCTAACTTTTCCAATGTTAATTCTCTCCTTATAATAAACCTGCACCAATGACATAAGACAAACCGATTGACAGCACCATGGAAATAAAGCCGACAGCTTTGTTATTATTCTCAATTTCTTCGTCTATTCTAAACTTTGGTGTTAAAAACTCAAATATGAAATAGCCTATTAACAAAAGAAAGAAGCCAAAAACTCCCCAGGTAATCATTGTCAGCAAGGTATCATTATGCATAATGGAGTGCCTGAAGATATTGGCGATCCCAAAAATTTTCCCGCCGGTCGCCATCGCTACAGCAAGATTCCCGTTTTTTATTTCGTCCCAATTGCGATACTTGGTGACTAATTCAAAAACGGCTAAAAAAACAATCATACACAAAATGACAACACTGTAATAAGCAGCTGTCTGGATAAACTCATTTTCCCAAAATTCTTTCATTTATATTCTCCCCGCCGGTATTACATCCCCTTCCCCTTTGAATAATCATAAGGGGAAGGGAAGCTTATTTGAATTCAACGATTGTAACCCCTGTACCGCCTTCTCCAGCTTCACCAAACCTGATTTTCTTTACAGATCTGTGATTTCTCAGATATTCCTGAACACCCTGCCTCAATGCACCGGTCCCTTTACCATGAATGATGGAGACACGGGGATATCCAGCCAGCAGGGCATCATCTAAATATTTCTCGACTCTTAAGAGCGCGTTTTCATAGCGCTCGCCCCGTAAATCAAGCTCAAGGCTGACGTGAAAATCTCTTCCTTTCACCGTTGCCACTGGTTTTGTTTCCACAGGTTTTGGGCTTTTAATGTACTCCAGATCCTTTTCGGCCACTTTCATTTTCAGGATACCAATCTGAACCTGCCATTCATTTTCAGACACCTTTTCAAGCAGATGCCCTTTTTGCCCAAAACTCAGAACTTTAACCTCATCGCCTGCTTCAAAAACATGCTTAGTATTCTTTGGCTTTAGTTTATTTTTGGCTGTGCTCATCTGGGGCGCAGCATCGGACAGGCGTTTCTTTGCTTCTATCAGCTCGTGTTCCTTCACCTCAGCATGTTTCTCCATCCGCATCTTTCTTAAATCACGGATAATCTCTTCTGCTTCAGCCTTGGCTTTCTCAACGATATCGCCTGCTTTTTCTGCAGCCTTCTCATGCATAGCATCTTTTTGCTCATAAAATTCAGCCATTTGCTTTTGCAGATCTTTATGGAGTTTTTCAGCGCTTTTTAAAAAGTCATTGGCTTCTTCCATATCAGCCTCTGCCTGTCTGCGGCTTTCCTCCAGTGAAGCAATCATGTTCTCAACCTGATTTGTATCTGTTCCGATATAAGATCGTGCTGTCTCAATCACTTGATCATTGAGCCCAAGCCGTTTAGATATTTCAAAAGCATTGCTTCGGCCCGGAACCCCAATCAGCAGCTTATAGGTTGGGCTTAACGTTTCAATATCAAATTCTACACTGGCATTGATAACTCCTTCTCTGTTGTAGCCATAAGCTTTCAGTTCAGGGTAATGAGTTGTGGCAATAACTCTTGCACCCCGCTTATATACTTCATCAAGAATGGAAATCGCGAGAGCTGCACCTTCCTGCGGATCTGTGCCTGCACCAAGCTCATCGAATAAAACCAGACTATTGAAATCAACCTGGTTAAGAATATCGACGATATTCACCATGTGAGAAGAAAAGGTACTTAAGCTTTGTTCAATTGACTGTTCATCTCCGATATCAGCATAAACATTTCCGAAGACCGCTGTTTCAGAACCATCAAGCGCCGGGATTTGCAGACCGGCTTGTGCCATCAATGTGCAAAGCCCCAGTGTTTTTAAGGTAACTGTTTTCCCGCCGGTATTAGGTCCCGTTATGACTATTGTTGAATAATCATCTCCGAGCTTAATATCATTTGCCACCACTTCTTCAATCGGAATAAGCGGATGCCGGGCTTTGAATAATGAAATTTTCCCTTGATTATTAATTTTTGGTTTGGAGGCTTTTATGCGTTTACTGTATCTGGCTTTTGCAAACGTAAAATCGACTTCTCCGAGCACATCTACAATGGTTTCCAGTTCACTGCTATTCTCAGCAGTCTGTCCTGATAGCACTATGAGAATCCGTTCAATCTCCTGCTGTTCTTTTACCCTGATGCCCTGTAATTCATTGTTCAGCTGGACAATGGACGCGGGCTCAATGAATAATGTCTGGCCGGAAGAACTCTGGTCATGGATTATGCCTCCATAATGGCCCCGGTATTCCTGCTTAACCGGTATGACAAACCGGTCATTTCGGATCGTTATAATCGCATCGGAAAGCATTTTTTGTGCGCTGGAAGACCGAATCATGCTCTCCAGCCGCTCCCTTACCCGCGATTCTTTTGTACGAAGCTGATTTCGAAGGGAACGAAGAGTCTCGCTCGCACTGTCAAGTACTTCCCCATTGTCATCGACCGCATTACGGATAGATGTTTCCAAATCCGCCAGAACAATAATTTTATCTGTATATCCCAATAGGATCGGCAGGCTGCTTTCTTCCTCGGCAAATTCCTCGATGAACCGTTTCATCTGCCGGCTTGCATGAATCGTGCTGGATATCTGGTTAAGTTCCTGGGGACTAAGCATTCCGCCAATAACCGCCCGCTTCACATGAGGTCGTATGTCAAAAATGCCCCCAAGCGGTACATTCCCTTTAATTCTAAGCACTGTTACCGCTTCATCTGTTTCTTCCTGCCTGCGGATTACTTCTTCATAGTCAGTTGAAGGAAGAATATTTAAGGCCTTTTTTCTTCCCAAGGACGAAGAAACATGTTCCAGCAGCTGTTCCTTCACTTTATTGAACTCAAGTATCTTCAATACTCTTTCTTGCATGAGGACTTTCCCCTTTCATGCCCAATTTTCCTACTGGCGTTCTCTCAGAAATTTGAGCAAATCTCCTGTTTCTAAGGCATTTAAAACGGATTCTTTCTTGATCCATCCTTTCTTTGCCGCAGAAACACCGATTTCCATATGATTTAAAGTATCTATTTTATGTGCATCTGTATTAATCACTATTTTCACACCGGCTTCCTGAGCTTGTCTGATATGTTCAGCAGCAAGGTCAAGCCGGTTTGGATTTGCATTCAGCTCAAGGGCTGTATTTGTTTCCCTGGCGAGCTCGATGAGCATTTCCATGTCTACTTCATAGCCTTCCCTGCGGCCGATCAATCTTCCCGTAGGGTGGGCAATAATGTCAACATGGGTATTCTGCAGAGCCGTTTTCAAGCGGGCCATGATTTTTTCTTTCGGCTGTGAAAAAGAAGAATGGATGGAAGCAATGACAATATCCAGCTCCTCCAGAAGTTCATCGTCATAATCGAGCGATCCATCAGGCAGAATATCCATTTCTACCCCTGATAATATGGTGAAATCATCGAATTGCTCATTTAGCCGCTTTATTTCTTCTTTCTGCCTGCGAAGCCTTTCGGCTGTCAAACCGTTCGCCACTCTCAGGTACTGGGAATGGTCTGTTATAGCCATGTATTTATAGCCGCGGGCACGGCACGCTTCGATCATTTCCTCTATGGAATAAGCGCCATCACTCCAGGTTGAGTGCATATGAAGATCACCCTTAATATCTTCAAGAGAAATGAGCTCCATGTCTTGCGTATATTCATCTACTTCTTTCCCATCTTCCCTAATTTCAGGAGGGAAGAACGGAAGCCCAAAATGCGCGTAAAATTCTTCTTCATTATTAAACGTAAGGATTTCACTTGTCTCTGTATTTTCGACTCCATATTCACTGATTTTTTCCCCGCGCTCTTTTGCGAGCTGGCGCATTCTGACATTATGGTCCTTTGATCCAGTAAAATGATGGAGTGTTGTGGCAAATTCATGCGGCTCAACTATTCGGAAATCAGCCGATATATCATAGGAATGCTGAAAGACAACAGAAACCTTTGTTTCTCCTGCAGCAATTACTTCTTTGATGCCGGTTAGACTTAATAGCTGTTCTTTGACAGAAGCAGGATTGTCAGTAGCTATGATAAAGTCGAGGTCTTTGATTGTTTCCCTCATTCTCCTTAAGCTTCCTGCCCTTGAATACTTTTCAATATCCTTCATTTCAGCCAGGGCTGCTTCTATGCCTTCTGCTATCGGCAGCATGAATGCAAGCGGGAGCCGTTCCGGTCTGGTTCCTGCATTTTCAAGGGCAGCGAGTATCTTTTCTTCAGATTTTTCTCCGAATCCTGCCAGTCCCCGGACCTTCTTATTGCGGCACGCTTCCTCAAGGTCTGCAGCATTTTCGACGCCCAGTTCTTTATATAGCTTGGCTATTTTCTTGCCGCCAAGCCCCGGGAGCTGAAGCAGAGGAATTAATCCGGCAGGGACTTCTTCTTTCAGTTCATCCAGAACAGAAGACTTTTCTTCTTTGATGTACTCCTCTATAACAGCAGCGGTGCCTTTTCCGATGCCGGATAGCTTTGTGAAATCATCAATTTCAGTCAAGCTTTCATCATTAGATTCAAGTGCGAGTGCCGCTTTTCGGAAGGCGGCTGTTTTGAACGGATTTTCTCCTTTTAACTCCATATAAACAGCGATTGTTTCTAAAAGTCTGACAACATCTTTTTTATTTATACTCATGAAAACCACCCGCCCGTAACTGTATTCGTATCCGTATTATCTCTTATTTTGCAGTGCAACTTCAAATCATGGCTATTTTCAAAAGACTGTTTTTCGCAATGTTTGCTGCTTTTTATATATTATTCACTGAGTT
>NZ_NPDG01000097.1:0-36799 GCF_002272225.1 Bacillus sp. 7894-2 | reverse complement strand
CGGAAATCAACGGACAACATAGTTGGCGAATAACAACATTTTTTACAAAAGAGCCTTTCAAAAAGAAAACTTCTCTAGAAATAGAGAAGTTACGCAGCCATATATTCAACCCACATTTCTTTGAGCTGGTTAGAGAGAACAGGCGTATTCTTAACCATTAATTCTGCCATAAAGGAATTATTGATCGGCCCCTGCAGGACTTCGATTGGAACGAGTGCTGCTATGTATAATAGAATAAACATGATAAGATAGACTTCGATAAATCCGAGAATTCCGCCAGCCCAAACGTTCAGCTGTTTCAGTACTGGAAGATGGGCAACAAAGTCGAGCATGCTTCCAATAATCTGCAGCAATATTTTTACCGCAAAAAAAATCACGACAAATGCAATGGCGCGATAGTAAGCATCTTCAAGATTCCCATTCTCAAATAACGTCTTAATCGCCGAGTCACTGCTAAAGCTTGGATATGGCACCCATAAGGTCAGCTTAGGCGCAAGCTCACCGTAATACATACGGGCAACAATGAAAGCAATAATGAATCCGGTCAAATGAATTAATTGGAGGATAAACCCTCTTTTCAAGCCTATTAAAAAACCAAAAACTAAAATAATGATAATTGCAAGATCCAGCATGACTACTTTCCGTCCTTTACTCTATTTAATTCGTTTTCCAGCCGTTCCAGACGGTCTGTTAGCTTTATATAATCATTAACTGCATTGACTGCGGTCAGCACGGCCAGCTTACTAATGTCGAGTGAAGGATTCTTCGAACTGATCTCACGCATTTTATCGTCAACCAGCGAAGCGACAAGGCGAACATGGCTGGAGCTTTCTGAGCCAACTATTACATATTGCTGTCCATAAATATCTACACTTGTTCTGTTTCTTTGTATCTCTGACAACGTCCATGCCCCCTTCTTTAAAGAATCCTAATCAATATCATAACACGAACGCATATTGGTGGGAAGTCAAAGCATGTCAGATGAGCCGTTAATGCAAGTATTTTCCAAATAGAGGGAATAAATTCAACAGTACACTAAGATGAGGAGAATTAATATGAGCCAGGTAGTACTTTTAAAAAAAGCAAGTGAAATCTCAAAAATGAAGGCCCATTATTCAGGCAGCCTAAATGACAAGCAGCCTCCTGGAAGTGTATTTGCTGCAAAAGTGCCGGGATGTTCGATCACTGCCTATAAATCAGGCAAGGTCCTCTTCCAAGGGAGCGGATGTGAAGCAGAGGCTAAAAAGTGGGGAGATACCGCACGCAGTTCACAGCCCAGCAAAAAAACCAGCCCTGCCGCTGCCAACCTGCCGGAAAATATCAGTTCTCTTTCTGTCATAGGTTCAGATGAAGTGGGCACCGGGGATTATTTTGGCCCCATTACGGTGGTTGCAGCTTACGTAAAGAAAGATCAAATTCCTATGCTGAAGGAGCTTGGAGTTAAGGATTCAAAAAATCTGGGAGATGAAAAAATCATCGAAATCGCAAAGCAGATTAAAGATATCGTTCCCCACAGCCTGTTAACATTGCACAATGAAAAATACAATAAGCTTCAGCAATCAGGGATGTCACAGGGGAAAATCAAAGCATTGCTGCACAATCAGGCAATCGGGCATGTTTTAGGGAAAATCTCCCCTGAAAAGCCTGAAGCCATTTTGATTGACCAATTTGCCAAGGAAGAGATTTACTTCAATTATTTAAAAAACCAGCAGACCATACAGAGGGAGCGGGTCTTTTTCAGCACAAAAGCGGAAGGAATTCATCTGGCTGTTGCAGCAGCATCCATCCTGGCACGCTATGCGTTTGTGCGCCATTTTGAAAACCTTAGCACAAAGGCCGGTTTCCGGCTTACTAAAGGCGCCGGTCCGAAGGTTGATGAGGCAGCTGCCCGGCTTATTAAGGAAAAAGGGCGTGAAGCATTGCCTTCTTTTGTAAAACTGCATTTTGCAAATACTGAAAAGGCACTGAAGCTGTATAGCATGAAATATAATTGATAATAAAGAAAGTTAACGGCCAGTTAAAATGAAAAAGGCAGCCCTCAGGCTGCCTTTTTCATTTTATCCTCTCAATACCGCTCCGGCTTTTTCCTTCACAGCTTCCAATACTTTGTCATGCGCTTTTGTTACATCTTCATCCGTCAGAGTACGTTCAGGATCGAAGTATTTAAGGGAGAAAGCAAGCGATTTTTTGCCTGGCTCCATCCGTTCACCTTCGTACAAGTCAAAAACATGTACGTCTTTTAATAATTTGCCGCCAGCTTCTTTAATGATTCCTTTAAGCTCGCCTGCTGCTGTTCCCTGATCTGCCACAAGTGCAATGTCCCTTGTGATGGAAGGGAAACGCGGAATAGCTTCATACTGTAAAGGTGAAACTTCTTCTTCCAGAATCGCTTTTAATGAAAGCTCAAATGCATAGGTTTCTTTCAAATCAAGCTCTTTTTCGACAGTTGGATGGATTTGTCCGACAAATCCCACTGACTCCCCGGAAAGCAATATTTCTGCTGTTCTGCCAGGATGCATTCCATCCTTTTGCGCTTGACGGAATTCAATCTTATCAGAGAGTCCCAGCTTTTCAAATAAACCTTCAAGGATACCTTTTACAACGTAAAAATCAACTGGCTTCTTTTCTCCCTGCCATGGATGGCTGTGCCAAAGACCAGTAACCGCACCTGCAAGATGCTCACGCTCTTCAGGCAATTCCTCTTCTCTATTCGAGAGGAACACTGCCCCAGTTTCATAAACAGCCAGACTGTCGTTCTGACGTGCCGAATTATATTTTAATACCTCCAGAAGCTGCGGAACAATACTTAACCGAAGCAGGCTGCGATCCTCACTCATAGGCATTGCCAGCTGCACAGGTTTGCGTTCTTCCAGTGCATATTGAGCCGCTTTTGCTTCATTTGTTAATGAATAAGTCACTGCCTGATAAAGTCCCGCACCTTCAAGGCAGCGGCGGACCATTCTGCGTTTATTCTGATATTGGGTAAGATGCCCTGGTGTAGATGAACCAACCGGTAAAGTTGATGCCAGGTTATCGTAGCCAAATAATCGGCCAACTTCCTCAATAAGGTCTTCTTCAATTGTGATATCGCCTCTGCGAGTTGGAACTGTAACAGTAATTGTATCGTTATCAGTATTCGTTGCAAATTGAAGACGGGCAAAAATACCCTCTACTTCTTTCATGGATAATTCCGTACCAAGGACACGATTGATTTTTTCAAGCGTTACAGACACCACAGCAGGCTCAACTTGCAGTGCATCAGCTTCCACAGAACCTTCAAGCACTTCTCCGCCCGCATATTGTGCAAGCAATTGAACAGCTCTTTCCGCAGCAGCTCTAACTCTGTTTGGATCCACACCTTTTTCAAAGCGTGCGCTTGCTTCGCTTCTTAATCCATGGTCTTTTGAAGCTTTTCTAACCGTTGCCCCTTTAAAATAAGCTGATTCGATAATCACATTTTTTGTGTCAGGCTGTACTTCAGAATTTGACCCGCCCATGACACCCGCAAGTGCAATTGGCTCTGTCCCATTTGTTATTAAAAGATGATCTGATGTTAACTCACGCTTTGCATCATCAAGAGTGACAATCACTTCGCCATCATTTGCTCTGCGGACAACGATTTGCTTTGATCCCAGCCGGTCATAATCGAATGCATGAAGCGGCTGGCCGTATTCAAGCAAAATGTAGTTTGTAATATCCACCACGTTATTGTGAGGGCGAATGCCTGCTGCCATTAAACGCGCCTGCATCCATACAGGAGATGGGCCAACCTTTACATTTTTTACAACCTTCGCAACGTAAAGAGGATTATCTTCTTTTGCGTCCACTTGAACATCGATGTAAGCAGATGCCCTCTCTGAAGAAGTCTCTGCTTGAGGTGCAGGAAGCTTTACTTCTCTTCCTAAAATAGCTGCCACTTCATATGCAACACCCAGCATGCTTAAGCAGTCAGAACGGTTTGGAGTCAATCCAAGCTCCAGAATCTGGTCGTCACGATTAAGCTGCAGAAGAGCATCCTGACCAACCTCTGTATCATTAGGAAAAACATAAATGCCTTCAGAGTATTCCTTTGCAATCAGCTTACTTTCAATGCCGAGCTCTTGAAGCGAACAGATCATTCCATTCGATTCCTCGCCGCGCAGCTTGGCACGCTTTATTTTAAAATTACCTGGAAGAACAGCTCCAACTGTAGCCACGGCCACTTTCTGTCCCTTATCCACATTCGGGGCACCGCAGATGATCTGTACAGGCTCACCCGCCCCTGTATCGACTAAACATTTATTCAGTTTATCAGCATTTGGGTGCTGTTCCCTTTCAAGGACATGCCCTACAACCACACCTTTGATGCCTTCATTCAAAATCTCTACGCCTTCAACTTCTATACCGCTTTTAGTAATCTTTTCTGAAAGCTCTTCAGGCGTAACGCCTGATAAATCAACATATTCCTGCAGCCATTTATATGAAACGAACATTTGTGATCCTCCTTAGTAATTGTCAAGCTCCGGGCTTTCTAATTATTCATGAATTGAAAATTGTTTCAAGAAACGCACATCATTTGTGTAGAAATGACGAATATCATCTACACCATACTTCAGCATGGCAATTCGCTCAGGACCCATTCCGAATGCAAAGCCTGTGTATTTCTTAGAGTCGAAGCCTGCCATCTCAAGAACATTTGGATGAACCATTCCTGCACCAAGAATTTCAATCCAGCCAGTGCCTTTACATACGCTGCAGCCTTTTCCGCCGCATATTTTACAGGAAATATCCATTTCCACAGATGGCTCTGTAAACGGGAAGAAACTTGGGCGAAGACGGATTTCCCTGTCATCACCAAACATTTTCTTTGCAAAGACCTCCAATGTTCCTTTTAAATCAGTCATTCGGACGTTTTCATCTACAACAAGTCCCTCTATTTGCATGAACTGGTGAGAGTGTGTAGCGTCGTCATTATCTCGGCGATATACTTTACCCGGGCAGATGATTTTAACTGGCCCCTTGCCTTCATGCTTCTCCATTGTTCTTGCCTGTACTGGCGAAGTATGGGTACGAAGAAGAATATCTTCTGTAATATAGAAGGAATCCTGCATATCCCGGGCAGGATGGCCATTAGGAAGATTCAATGCTTCAAAATTATAATAATCTTTTTCAACTTCAGGACCTTCAGCTACCGAATAACCCATTCCAATGAACAGATCTTCAATTTCTTCAATAATTCTTGTCAGCGGATGGTGGTTTCCTGATTTAACAGGTCTTCCCGGTAGAGTGACATCAATTTTTTCTGCAGCCAGTTTTTCCTGAACAGCCGCTTCCTCCAGATGCTTTTGTTTTTCCTCAATTCCGGCAGCAATGCTGTCCCGCACTTCATTTGCAAGGGCCCCCATTTTGGGACGCTCATCAGCAGACAATTTCCCCATTCCTTTAAGCACTTCAGTAATCGGGCCTTTTTTGCCTAAATAAGATACACGGATATCATTTAGCTCTCTCAAATCAGCGGCTGTGCTGATCTTTTCTAACGCTTCAGTTTGCAGTTCTTTTAAACGCTCTTGCATCTAAAAATCCTCCTTGATATTAATTCATTTACTTTTTTGGCCAAAATAAAAAACCTCTATCCCCATAAAGGGACGAGGTTTCGCGGTACCACCCTTTTTAACACATATATGTACTTCATGCACGTGTTCTCTTCATTGGGATAACGGCTTATGCCGGTACATCTTTACAAAGAAAAGCGGAAGTGGCTCGTTCAGCCCCGACAAGCATAAGACGAGCCTCTTGGAAAGGTGTTCTTTACCTTTCTGAGAGGATTGGCTTATGACCTCGAGGGGCTAGCCGCTGCAGCTGGACAACTCAGCAGGGCGCGCCAAAGCATTACTTTTCAATGGTCCCGATGCCAACTCAGGAGGTGAAACTTCTCTTGCATTTCCTGTAAAAATGCTTTCAGTCTTAGGCATTTTCTCCCTGAAAAGGCTTAGTGCAAGGTACTGGTCTCCGTCATCGTTTTATTATTATAATTTTGCTGTTAATTATATTACATTCTTAAGACTGTTTCAAACGGTTTTGAAAAAATTGCCGCCCATTTTCTATTTTCTTAGATGATAAAGAAGAATTCCGGCAGCCACCGCCACATTAAGTGATTCGCTTTTCCCGAATATCGGTATATAAAGGTTTGCTGCTGTATTGGCCAGGAGCTCTTTATTTACCCCGTTTCCTTCATTTCCAACGAGCAGGGCGAAGGAATCAGATGACTCATACTTCGTGTATTCCCGGGCATCTTCCAAAGCGGTTCCATAGACAGGTACATTACTTTCTTTCAGTTTGAAGATCCAGTCGGAAAGGTTTCCTCTTAAAACAGGCACATGAAAGTGGCTGCCCTGTGCAGAGCGGAGTACCTTCGGGTTATATGCGTCAACGCTGCCTTCACCCACAATAACGGCATCGATTCCAGCCGCATCAGCCGTCCTGATCATCGTCCCCAGATTGCCGGGATCCTGGACGGCATCAACTAATAAAAATTGTTTTCCTTTCACTTCCTCAGTGGATGACTGCTGGCTGCAGACTGCAAAAATTCCCTGTGGTGTTTCGGTATCTGCCAGCAGTCCGATAATTTCATCTGTAACCATTGTTACAGGGATGTCGCCATAGTCCCAGCCGGGAGGCATATTTTTATTTTCATCAATGATTATTTCTGCTATTTGATTGGCTTTAAGTGCTTCTTCTACCAGATGAAAACCTTCAACTAAAAAGCTTCCTGTTTTGTCACGCTCTTTTCTGGCCAGAAGTTTTTTCCATTCTTTAACTTTTGGATTTTTTGCAGATTGTATATGCTTCAACACGGTCTCTCCTTTTAAAGAAAATCCCGTACAAACGGAATTTTTCTGTACAGTTTTTTCATTATAGCTTATTTGGAATACATAATAAAAGTAAAATTAGAGAAGATAATAACGAATTAAATCTGGAAGGAGTGCATTAAGGTGAATTTAAACCTGCGCAATGCCGTTTTACACAATGTATCAGGCAACTCTCAAGATGAACTGAAAGATACAATCGTAGATGCCATTCAAAATGGGGAAGAAAAAATGCTGCCTGGCTTGGGTGTTTTATTTGAGGTAATTTGGAAAAACTCCTCTGAAGAAGACAAGCTTGAAATGCTTCAAACCTTGGAGAGCAGTCTTAAATAAAATGAAAAACTCCGGAAAAAAGCCCGGAGTTTTTATTTTATTCAAATGTAATCTTATCAACCGTTTCCCTGTCAAGCTTCTTAATCACTTCAGCAATAAGCTTAACTGCATTTTCATAGTCATCACGGTGAAGCATTGCTGCATGGGAATGGATATACCGTGTTGCGATGGTGATTGAAAGGGATGGAACTCCATTATGTGTAACATGAATGGCTCCTGAATCTGTTCCTCCGCCAGCGATGGCATCAAATTGATAAGGGATATTCAGTTCATCTGCAGTGTCTGTTACAAGGTCACGCAGGCCTTTGTGAGAGACCATTGATGCATCATAAAGGATGATTTGCGGCCCTTTGCCCATTTTGCTCATGGCTTCTTTTTCAGAAATCCCCGGTGTATCTCCTGCGATTCCCACGTCTACACCAAATGCGATATCCGGCTCGATTTTTTGCGCAGAAGTACGGGCTCCGCGAAGACCAACCTCTTCCTGAACCGTTCCTACACCATAAACTTCATTCGGATGCTCAGCATCCTTTAATTCTTTTAGCACATCTATAGCAATTGCGCAGCCAATGCGGTTATCCCAGGCTTTCGCCAAAAGCATCTTTTCATTATTCATAACCGTAAACTCAAAATATGGAACCACCATGTCACCAGGTTTTACGCCCCAGTCTTTTGCTTCTTCACGGCTGGAAGCACCAATATCAATAAACATGTCTTTAATTTCAACAGGCTTTTTGCGAGCATCCGGTGATAAGATATGCGGCGGTTTTGAACCAATTACCCCTGTAACATCTCCTTTCGACGTTACAATTGTCACGCGCTGTGCCAGCATAACCTGCGACCACCAGCCGCCAACTGTCTGGAAACGGATGAAACCTTTATCATCAATGTTTGTTACCATAAATCCAACTTCATCCAAGTGACCGGCTACCATGACCTTCGGGCCGCCTTCTTTGCCGGTTTTTTTAGCAATGAGGCTCCCCAGTCCATCTGTTGTCACTTCATCAGCATATGCTGTTATGTATTTTTTCATAACCTCGCGCGGTTCGCGCTCATTTCCCGGTATTCCTTTCGCATCTGTTAAGTCTTTAAGCATCGTTAATGTTTCATCTAATTTAGCCATCATTTCGACTCCCTTAATATTTATTTAATCCTATTATACCGAACATCGGATTCAATATAAAGAATTATCAGACGGATAATCCCTCAGGCTGCAGGCGGAAAAATCTAATATCCTTCAGCCTGCCTCTTATAATTTACTTCATTCTTGTCTATATATGCTTTTTCTATATGCGAAGAGTTAAATCCAAGTATTTCCCCCAGCTGTAAGTAGACTGCAATAAGGTCTTTATAATCCGTTAAAGAACGGCTGGTCCGAAACTTTCCGATAGCATCATAAACAGACAGGAACTGGTCATTCACTGAAACCGCCTTTTCCACCGGAACAGCAAAGTTCTTTTGCCCGTCAAATCCGCATTCAATTCCAAGCGATAAAATGAAATGTATACCGTCTACAAACTCCTCCAATACTGTTTCCTGAGGGGAGGAAGGCTTAAGGCTCCAGAACTTAAAGCATCTTGTCTCATTAGCAAGCTCTCCCAATTCAACAAGCAGCGCCAGTATCTTACGGTCAAACAAATCTTCTTCCTCTAAACCATGGTTTGATTCTATATGGCTGTCCAGCCCTTTTTGCATTTGAAATAATTGCTGATAATTCATTTTTTCACCGTCCTATATGAAATGATTAACTTACATTATAGTGCCCATCAAAAAAATTATAACAAATCGCAAAAAAGTTGAAACTTTTTTTAATCTAATCCGTATAGTAAGGAAAATAATAATGGAGGGCTGGTTACTATGTGGCTCCTGCGTATGCTATTGTTTGCTCTGATTCTTTTTCTTATATACACCGCGGTAAAATATCTGCTCAATTCCAAGAGAAAGCTAGAGCTTGCCCACGAACAGAAACGATATTATTTTTGGGATGACCATGAAAATGTCAGGAAAAACTTCCTGATTACGTATAAAGGGGTTTTATTTGAAGGTGAAAAGTATTTGGGTACCACTGATAATGCTTTTGATGTGGTCTCCATTTTCCTCTGGCCGCACAATACATCGGCCCTTAAAGGGATGGTAAGGGAGGATTTTCTTTTTATTGAAAGAAAAATAAGCGAGGCCTATCCTACTGCAAAAATTGACTGGAAAAGCCCTGTAAAGGAGTTCATGCACAAAACAGCTTCTCCAGGCGAGGAAATTAATGATCATCTTTAAAAAACGTTCGGCAGCCCCGAACGTTTTTTTATGCTGTTTTGAAGAATTCTTTCCATTTAATAACTGTAACCTTTTCCCTCAGTACAAATACCAAAACAGAAAGTGACAGCAAAATAAGGACAATCATTGAAGGAGTAAATCTGCTGATAAATTCCCCGAAAACGGTATAAAAAACAGCCAGCGGCAAATTGGTGATCCATGAATTTTTCAGATACTCATTAATTCCTTTATTTCTTTCCATCAGGCAAAAGCTCAATAAATGATAATGAATAAAAGGGATTAGCCTTAAAACTGCCACCTGGCCGACAGTTAAATTCCGATACTCCCCGAACCACCGCTTCTTTAATAAAGATAGCTTTTCATGTGTCCGCGGCATTTTTGTGATCAAAAAATAAAAAAGAATGCTGCTGATCATTAACCCTGCAAGAGAGAAAATAGAGCCAAAAAGACTTCCAAACAGAACTCCCCCTGTTATACAGACAAGCGGTACCGGAATAAATAGAAACTGCCGGATGATATGAAAAAAGATAAAAGCAATAGGAGCAAGAATGCCAGCAGTCTCTGCCATAGCAAACAATAAGGTCAATTGATCATTCATGCCTTCACCTCTCCCTGATGACTTTCCTGCTGTTCACTAAAGCTTATGGATGGCGCTGACCGTTTATGACAATTGAATAATCAGGTACATAAGCAAGCCTGCTTCAAGCAATGCCAAGAAAGGCAGTCCCCATTTAAACTGAACATGCTTCGTTTTATGCCTGAAGGTCTTCATGCCAAAAGCCATTCCCGCTGCCCCGCTCAAAAAGGCGGTGATCCAGAGGTTTTTCTCACTTATACGGAACTCACTCCGTTTGGCTTTTTCTTTATCAAGCTTCATCAGGTAAAAGCCAATCACATTCATCATCAGATAGATAAGAGCAATTGTTTTAATCATGAGCTTTCTCCTTTTTGTATGTATTAAGTCTGTATTGAGCTTAAACGAAACGGAAGCTTACTGTCCATTAAAAGCAAAATAAAAAGCCATCCCCATAGGGAATGGCTATTGTGAAAATTATTACTTGCTAAGCTGTTGCTTTGCAACTGATGCTAATTCAGCAAATGCTTTTTCGTCAGCGATTGCTAATTCAGAAAGCATTTTGCGGTTAACTTCGATGCCAGCAAGCTTTAAACCGTGCATTAAACGGCTGTAAGAAAGACCGTTCATGCGAGCTGCTGCATTAATGCGAGTAACCCAAAGTTTGCGGAAGTCGCGCTTTTTCTGGCGACGGTCGCGGTAAGCATACATTAGGGATTTCATAACCTGCTGGTTAGCAACTTTGTATAATGTATGTTTTGAACCGAAATAACCTTTAGCTAATTTGATGACTTTTTTACGACGTTTGCGAGTAACTGTACCGCCTTTTACACGTGGCATATTATTTCCCTCCTAATTTCGAGATATTACTTAAGATTTACTAATAAGTTACGGATGCGCTTGTAATCGCCTGAAGAAACAAGAGTTCCTTTGCGAAGCTTACGCTTTTGCTTTTGTGATTTGTTCGCGAACATATGGCTTCTGTAAGCGTGAGAACGCTTCAGTTTACCAGAACCTGTTCTTTTAAAACGCTTAGCAGCGCCGCGGTGAGTTTTCATTTTTGGCATGGGAATTCCTCCTCTTACTTGTCGTTTTTCGGTGCTAACACCATAAACATGCTTCGGCCATCCATTTTTGGATGTGATTCCACTATTGCAACTTCATTGCATGCTTGTGCGAATCGAATTAGTACACGCTGGCCAATTTCCTTATGCGTAATGGCACGACCTTTGAATCGGATCGATGCTTTTACTTTATCGCCTTTTTCAAGGAATTTAATAGCATTGCGAAGTTTAGTATTAAAGTCATGCTCTTCAATAGTCGGGCTAAGACGAACTTCTTTAATACTGATAATCTTCTGGTTTTTGCGAGCTTCTTTGTCTTTCTTCTGCTGCTCGAATTTGAACTTTCCGTAGTCCATGATACGGGCTACCGGAGGCTTCGCACTCGGTGCAACCAGAACAAGATCAAGATTGGCACGAGAAGCAATTTCAAGTGCGTCGAATTTTGATTTAATACCTAACTGCTCGCCGTTTTGGTCAATAAGACGGACTTCGCGGGCGCGAATGCCCTCGTTTAACAACATATCTTTGCTAATAGCTAGACACCTCCAAGGTTTAATGCGAACACAACGTTTGGGTCAAGAAAAGCGCAAGCGCCTGCTTAGCAGACAACTTTAAAGCTGTAAGCTGCACCGGACCAAAGCTGAATCGCAAGTTATGAAACATTTCTCTTCCGTGACGGAATCAGAGCTGTTTTAACCAAATAAAAAAGTGCGGATGAAAACACCCACACTTACGTATATAAACAGAAAATGTTCACGTAAAACCTGCCAACTGCGCTTTGCGTCAATCAGGTGAGAAGCGGGTGCTTCTTCTTTTCCTCAAACTGTATTCAATTACCTTAGCTACTATATCACAAAGAATGATTCCGTGTCAAACGAATAACTTTTATCACAACGAAGAAAAGCATAACAAACTTAATTGATTTTGGCAATACAATTTTAATATTTTTTCATAATGAATTTAATGCCAGCTCTTTCGTTTGTCTCATCCGGCTCTTAAATGTTCTAATGAATAACTTATCAAAAAGGGCTGCAGCACGTGCAGCCCTTTTTGATTATTATCGTTTTACTTCAGCTTTTAGTGCTGAGATGAAGTCTTCAAATGATACAGTTTCTGATTTTTGCTCTCCATATTTGCGGACATTGACAGCTTTTTCAGCTGCTTCATTGTCTCCAACAACAAGCATGTATGGAGTTTTTTGCATTTGCGCTTCACGGATCTTATATCCGATTTTTTCATTGCGGTCATCCAGCTCAACGCGGAAGCCCTCTGCCTGAAGCTGCTCCTGGACTTTTTTCGCATAATCAAAGTGAATATCAGGAGAAACCGGAATGACTTGGACTTGAACTGGGGCAAGCCAGGTTGGAAACGCTCCCTTGTACTCCTCAATCAGGAATGCCACAAAACGCTCCATAGTCGAAACTACTCCGCGGTGGATAACGACCGGGCGATGAGGCTTTCCATCTTCCCCTACATATGTCAGGTCAAAACGTTCAGGAAGCAGGAAGTCCAGCTGGACAGTGGATAGTGTCTCATCCTTGCCAAGCGCAGTTTTAACTTGTACATCCAATTTAGGACCGTAGAAAGCCGCTTCGCCTTCTGCCTCAAAATAATCGAGGCCAATTTCATCCATTGCTTCTTTAAGCATCGCCTGTGCTTTTTCCCACATTTCATCGTCATCAAAGTACTTCTCAGTATCCTGAGGGTCTCTATAGGAAAGACGGAATGAGTAGTCATTGATATCGAAGTCTTTATATACTTCGAGGATCAAATGTACTACGCGCTTAAACTCTTCCTTGATCTGGTCAGGTCGAACAAAGATATGTGCATCATTTAAAGTCATGCCTCGTACACGCTGAAGGCCTGACAGGGCACCTGACATTTCATAGCGGTGCATTGTTCCAAGCTCTGCAATACGGATTGGCAGTTCGCGGTAGCTGTGGATGCCATTCTTATAGATCATCATATGATGCGGGCAGTTCATTGGACGCAGAACAAGCTGTTCGTTATCCATCTCCATTACAGGGAACATGTCTTCCTGGTAATGATCCCAGTGGCCGGATGTTTTATAAAGATCCACGCTCCCCATGATTGGAGTATAGACATGGTCATAGCCCAGTCTTTCTTCCTTATCCACGATATAGCGCTCGATATTGCGGCGGATTGTCGCCCCTTTTGGAAGCCACATTGGAAGGCCCTGGCCTACTTTTTGCGAATTCATGAACAGGTTAAGCTCTTTGCCGATTTTACGGTGGTCACGCTCTTTTGCTTCCTCAAGGAGACGCAAATGCTCTGCCAGGTCTTCTTTCTTGAAGAAAGCTGTTCCATAGATCCGCTGAAGCATCTTATTGTCACTGTCGCCTCTCCAATACGCTCCGGCAATGCTTAATAGTTTGAACTCTTTCAATTTGCCTGTAGAAGGAACATGAACACCGCGGCAGAGGTCAAAAAATTCGCCCTGCTCATAGATTGTCACTGTTTCATCTTCAGGAATAGCCTCGATCAGTTCAAGCTTATATTCGTCATCTATTTCCTTGTACATTTCTACCGCTTCATTGCGGCTGACCTCTTTGCGGACAATATCAAGGTTTTCATTAATAATTTTTTTCATTTCTTTCTCAATCACTGGAAGATCTTCTGGTGAAAGCGATTCTTCCAGGTCGATATCATAGTAAAATCCGCCTTCAATAACTGGTCCTACCCCAAGCTTTACATTTTTATATAAACGCTTGATCGCCTGAGCCATCAAATGGGCAGTGCTGTGGCGAAGAACCTCCAGCGCATCGCTTGAGTCCGGGGTTACAATTTCAATAGCTCCATCCTTTTCGATTGGACGGCGAAGATCATACATTTCTCCATCCAGCTTGCCGGCAATTGCCTTTTTCTTTAGGCCCGGGCTGATCGAAGCTGCAATATCTTCTGTTGTCGTTCCCTTGGGAAACTCCTTTACAGCTCCATCTGGAAACGAAACTTTAACAACTTCTGACATGATATTTCCTCCCTTTTTTATAAAGCGCAAGCGCCTCGATCAGCCCCGACAAGCACAAGGCGAGCCTCCTAAAAAGGCGTTCTTTCCTTTTTTGGAGGATTGCCCGAAATGTGGAGGCGACTGCCCAGGGACGACAAGCATAAGACAAGCCCTGCAAGAAGGCGTTTTCTCCTTCTGAAAGGGATTGGTTTATGTCTCGAGTCCCTAGGAGCCGCAACTAGACAAACTTGTGACCTCGAGGGGCTAGGCGCTGGAGCTGGATTCAGATTTTGCTCCTAAAACGCGTTTTACACAAAAAATAAAAAAACCCGTCCCTAAAAAAGGGACGAGTTATTATTAACACGCGGTTCCACCCTACTTCTCGCCTTCATAAAGACAAACGACTCTGTAGTAAGATAACGGTCTTTTCCCGCCAGCCCATTTCCTGGCTGGAGTTCAGAGGCGGTAAGCATTCAGATCGTGTTAGGAAGGTTTCAGCCTTGCCTTCCCTCTCTTTAAACCGTATTAGAATACCCGTATCCTCATCGCAACTTTTGCTTGATTATTGTAATATGTACGTTATTATAGTTTGTTATTTCAGGAAAATCAAGGGTATCTTTTACATTTTTCATCAACGGCATAAGAATGGGCGTTTTGATAATGATAAAAAGCTGCAAGAGGGCTTAATTGAAGCCTTTCTTCAAAAATATTGCGGATTGTTCTGACCAGCGGCTGGTCAAAATCATCTGAATAGAGATAAATAGCTGAAGGCGCTATAGAGAGCAGCGGTGCAATTGTAACAGAATCCACATATACAGGATGATTGGACAATAGCTTGCGGTCAATCATCCTTATGAGCTCTCCGCGTTTAATTTCACACAATTGCTCATCATAAAAATAAATACCTTCTTCCATAAGGACATGGATCGCACTCATTTTTGGCTGCTTGCCTGACAGGAAATCTCTCAATGTATGAATGAACATCTGATATTCCTGTTCCATTTTGTACTCATCGATGGAGACTTCCACATACTTGGTCATTTCATTCATAAGCGGGCGCATCCGGAATTTTACGAATGAATCAAAAGAAAAGGAAATGTTATTTTGAAACAGCTGATCAATTGCGCTTTTTAAGCTTTCTTTTACATCCAGTCCGCTGACAAACGCAGCAAGATCCTCACGGCTTCCTTCCAGGATAGAGTGAATAATTTCAAGGATCTGCTGCTGCTCGCCTTCATCATCATAATAATAATGCTCCATCAGTATCCGTTTAAACCAATCATCCTGCTTCTGGTTCACGATAAATTGAAAAAATGCTGTCTTAACAGTACTCAGGACATTGCCGCTATTTTCAGCAGAAACTCTGACTATATGTTGATCTTCAAAATGAAGAGTATTATTATCACATTGACAAAAAGACTGCAGCTGTTCAAAAAGATGCTCATAGAAGTTCCTCGCATCTGTGCTGCTCTGGAAAATGATTTCGATCAACCAAATCCCCCCTTTATACAAATCTCTGTTCTATGTATATGGCGGACTTGGCCAATTTAGAAGTGGGGTTTGGTCTAAAAAAGCTGCCGATGTTTTTATCGGCAGCTTTCAGATTATACTCTCCTGTTCGGTCCTTCTACAAGCACCGGTTCAGCAAGGTATTTAATGCGTTCCATGATTCTTCTTGCCTTCATTTTCTCTTCCTCGCCGCGCTGGCTGTAGGATAAATGATGTTCGAGGCCCTGCAGGTCGAAATTGGAAGTGAAGAAGGTTGGGAGGCTTTCCTGCATGCGGAACTGCAGAATCGGCCCTAAAATCTCATCCCTTGTCCAGCTGGACATGGTTTCTGCACCAAGGTCGTCAAACATTAAAACAGGCGCTTTCTTAATGGTTTCCATCTTGCTGTTCAGAGTCTGATCTCCAATTGAATTTTTCAATTCCCTGAATAATTCAGGAACATAGACAATCATGGACGATACTTTCCGGCTTGCAAGCTTATTGGCAATAGCACCAAGCAAATAAGATTTGCCTACACCGAACTTGCCGTAAAAGTAAATCCCCTTTTGCTTGGACCCCGGCTGGTAGTCCATTACAAAGGATGCAGCCTTATCCACAGCCTCAATGCGGTCGTCATCATCATATATCGAATCAAAAGTGGCATGAAGGATATCTGTTGGCACATATAAACTCTGAATTAATTTTTCATTTCTCCGCTTTTCATCGTGCATGATCTTGCGCGGGCACTTATCATACTTCAGATCGATTGATCCTCTTTGAATCACAAGTTCCGGATGATAGCCCTGCATAAAATTCACACAGCCCTCCAGGCTCGGACATTTATTGCATTCCTTGCTCTGCTGCGTATATTCAAAGAGCTTGCTAAGACTCTTTTCAACCATTTCAGATGTCAATTCATCCCGATGAGTTTGGATAAAAGCCTTCACTTCAGGGTGATTAAGCGTTTGGTCCCTCATCATTTCATATCTTTTTTGAAAACCTTCATTGCCCGCAAGGCGCCTTAATGTCTCGTTAATTTTTTTCATCAATCAGTCACCTCCTGTGATCGCAGTTTTTTTAATTTTTCTTTAAGTTCCCTTTTTTTCAATTCCCGCTCATACTGTTCCTTCTCGCTGTTTTCCTGTTGGGCCTGTTCCTTCTTGGCGGCTTTGCTGCTATTTTCATCAAACCAGTCCGGAAGCATCTCTGTCCTGATCGGCTTCCTTTTGTTCCCCGTTGGGCCTGCTGTTTTCTTTCCTTCTGCCCAATCAAGGTATTGGCGATGTTCTTTTTTAGCTAATTCAATGGCTTCCTGGGGTGTCTTAATTTTCTTTCTTGCCCAGTGGCCTGCTATTTTTTCTACGTACCCTTTGGTCAGCTTCATATCTGTTTTGAGCATAACATATTGAATCAGCACATTAATTACCCCGGGTAAAAGCTTTTGCTGGAACATGACATCTTCTATAATCTGCAGATCGCCTTTCGAAGGTTCCGCTCCCCCGGATATATCTTTTAAAAGCTGCCTTGGTGAGGTAATTTCCAAATAACGGATCAATTCTTCCTCCTGTGTTTCAGGCTGTTTTTTTTGAGCCTGATGGATAGCAGGCTGAACCCTGTCAATCAGGGATGGAAGCATATCCTGGTTTTGGAATTGATACCAATCACGTGCCGATTTTCTTAATTCATCAATGTTTATCTCATTATCTTCATTCACGGCGCTGATGACAATGTTTTTCATCTGGATGGGGTCAATTCCATATAAAAAGGCAAGATTGCTGATGGATTCCTTCACTTTAATTGTAAGGGCTTTTTTTGGTACAAGCGATTCGTTCAGTCCTGCCTGAAGCAATTCAAAATTAAAATCTTCATTCCCGATTTGAATGCCTTCCTGCTCCCGCCTTCCAATATACCCTTCCTCATCTGTTTCATTCATCAGCTGTACCACTTCATCGTCAAACGAACCAGGGTGCCCGGATTGAAATACATCCTGGAAAGCTTTCGTTACTTCCTTATACCCTCTGGCCGGCTGCACCTTCTGATCTGAGAAGAAACGCTTGAGTCTCATAAATTGATTTTTGCCCAACTTCTTATAAAGATAGATATTGAGCATGCCGTCAAGGAAGAATTGTTCAGGTGTCAGCGGTGGAAGAAGTTCGTAAACGAATGACCTTGTTTCTTCATCCTTATTAACATATACCTTTAAGAGTCCTATACCTTCAAGCTTGAGACGGGCTTCATAAATATCTTTAAGCCCCATCCCCATAAAATTCATTAAACTATGGTGTGAATTTGAAGATGACCATAGCCGGTTTTCTTCAAGCTCTGCCCATAAAGTCATATACAGACTGAAGCACACAGAGCCAATGAGCGGCTGGTATAACAGTGTCAGCACTTTCCGGTCATAATCATGCAAAAGCCCGCTGGCTGCTACTGTATATCGATCAATGGGGAGCATCTCCTGCCAATGCTGGGCCATGGTGTTCACCTTTTTCTATTTAAAATTTTTTTCAGGCTGTTCATCAAAAGCATATCCCGCAAAAAAAAGAGCCAAAGAAAAACCTTCAGCCCATCAGCCTAATTCATCAAAAATCAGAGGCAGCGGCAAAACTGACCTGATTATAATTGTTGCTCTTTTTTAATTAGTTCCTTGAGTTCATCAATAAACACATTGATATCTTTAAATTGCCTGTATACTGATGCGAAACGGACATATGCGACCTCGTCCACATTTGCGAGTCTGTCCATGACCATTTCGCCAATTTCATCGCTTTTTATTTCAGAGACACCATTGCTGCGGAGTTCCTTCTCCACTTCAAAAGTAATGTCCTCCAGATCTTTAAGGGCTACCGGCCTCTTTTCACATGCTTTAATAAGGCCTCTCAGAATTTTTTCCCGGCTGAATTCCTCTCTCGTTCCTTCTTTTTTCACAACGATTAATGGAATTTCTTCCACTTTCTCAAAAGTCGTAAACCGGTATCCGCATTTCTCGCATTCCCTTCTGCGGCGGATGGACCGGCTGTCATCCACAGGACGGGAATCGAGCACACGGGTATTATTGTTTTGGCATGAAGGGCATCTCATACAATCAGCTCCGAATTTTTTTATAAGTTGGCTTTAGACTAATTACCGAATATTATTTGATACTCTTATCTTATAAAAAAGGAGTTGACAGTACAAGTAGAACTATTTATCTGCGTTTCTTGCAGAACCGAGAAAATCATGCCGTTTATTTAATTTTTCATAAATCGAAAGAACTTCTCTCTTAAGAATTGGATGCACACCTGCCGGTGAGGACTGCTCAGTTGAAATATTGATATCTACAGCCGTTTCAAATGGCCTGACAGTCACGACTGTCACAATGGCAAAACAGGATTTGTCTTTTTTAAGTTCTGCTGCAATCTCGCCGTGTTCTTTGGAAGTGCTGAGAATATTCACATTATGGTCTGCTTTGAATAACTCTTCAATCGTCTGCATCATTTGTGCTGTATTGGTTCTATAGTATCTTGTAGTGAGCTCAGGATCAGAGTGGTTTTCGTTTGTTTCACACTGCTTTTTATAGCGGCTGGCAAGCTGCCTGAAAATTGACATTCTCTTTCCTCCGTATATTATTTGTATCCTTATTGTACTATTTTTTATAGAGATACTAAAGGCAATGGGATTTTAGGCAAAATAAAAAGAGGTGTATTATGATACACCTCTGGATTGCCTAAGATTATTCTTTATTAAAGTACTTGAGCTTGTTTAACTTGAACTGGACCCATACCGCGAGGAATTTCGATATTCTCACGCGTTTGAGCTCCTAACGCTTCTGCAATAAAGTCTGCAGCGATGTTAGGGTCAAGATCTCCACACGTATACACATCAATGCTGGCATAGCCATGCTCCGGGAAGCTGTGAATAGTTAAATGAGATTCAGAGATGATCACCACTCCGCTTACACCCTGTGGCGCAAACTTATGAAATGCAACCTCGCGAATTTCAGCACCAGATTTTAATGCAGCATTTACAAATGTCTGCTCAATAAAATCCATATCATTTAACTTTTCAAAATCGCATCCCCAAAGTTCTGAGATAACGTGACGACCCATAGTTTCCATATTCAAATTTCCCCCTTTAAACTTTTAAGCTATTAATTAATGAAATTCCAGATTTATACTGGTCTATAACTACCACGGGGGAAAGTTAGTCCAGAGAGGTCCTAACCCTTTAAGTAGCTACCATACCAAAACCTCGGAGAAGTTCACGAGGATTAGTATACTTTGTTTAATTTTTTTTTGCAACACATTGTAATACATTTTTTTTGGCAAAATTTCTGAAGACTTTTCCTTCTCAGGATTAATTTTGTCCAATAAAAGGAGCCTGCCGGGGAATGGCAGGCTTTAAGGGTATGGGTAGTTTTATATTAAAAGAGATTGGCAATTATCCAACCTTTACGGCAGATGCCTGAAAAAGTTCCTGTGCAACATATTTTGTCAAGTCTACGACACGGCAAGAATAGCCCCACTCATTATCGTACCAGGCAAGCACTTTCACTTTGCTGGTGCCGATTACCATAGTAGATAATCCATCAATGATGGCAGAGTGTTCATTTGTGTTGAAATCGATTGACACTAAAGGTTCGTCAGTAATATCCAGGATACCATGCAGAGACCCTTGTGAAGCTGTTGCGAATGCCGCATTCACTTCTTCAATTGTAACGTCGCGCTTTAAGTCTACCACGAGGTCAACTAAGGAAACGTTAGGAGTTGGCACACGCAGTGCCATTCCATGCAATTTGCCCTTTAAATGAGGCAATACCAGCGACAAAGCTTTGGCAGCACCAGTGGAAGTCGGGATGATCGACTGTCCGCAAGCACGTGCACGGCGCAGGTCCTTATGCGGGTTATCAATATTTTTTTGATCATTTGTATATGCATGAACTGTTGTCATAAGTCCGTTTTCAATGCCGAATTGTTCATCAAGGACTTTTGCAACAGGTGCAAGGCAGTTTGTTGTACAGGATGCATTTGAAATAATATCATGTTCTTCGATTTTTAATGCGCTTTCATTTACGCCCATAACAATAGTCACATCTTCATTTTTTCCAGGAGCAGTAAGTATGACCTTTTTAGCTCCGGCATCAAGATGTAGAGCCGCTTTATCACGGGAATTAAACTTTCCTGTAGCTTCAATAACGATATCGATATTCATTTCTTTCCAGGGAAGTTCTTCAGGATTCCGGCTGCTGACAAGCTGAACTCTTTTACCGTTCACAACAATAGCATCATCTTCCGGAACAACGCTTCCTTCGAATGGTCCATGGTTTGTATCATATTTAATTAAGTGTGCCAAAGTTTCAGCCGGATAGCTTGCATTTATGGCAGCCACTTCAAGATTTTCATCAAGGATGGCTTTTCTAAAAACCATACGTCCAATTCTTCCAAAACCATTAATCGCTATTTTCGCCTTCATGTTACGGCCCCTTCCGCATTAGTGTTATACTTTTTATTACCCTAAGATGTAATTAGTATAACATATTGAAGATCATTTGTGATGAATAAAATGCGGATTTTTTAATGTTCAACAATTCAGAAATATCAGCTCATACTTTTTCTAATTATTATAGGATTATGGTCTATCATACAGACGCATGCTGATTATTTTGTCATACTAATTGGGCTTTAAATGCATCAAAAAAAGAGCCTGTCACAGGCCCCTCAGATAGCATTCCATTTTTTTAAAATGCTCCATAATTGTTTTTCTGTTTCTTCAATTGTGCCATTATTATCGATTACAGCATCGGCCAATTCCTTCTTCTCTCTTAAAGGTAACTGGGATTGAATTCTTGCCATCGCTTCTTTCTCGGACAGCTGATTTCTTTGCATCAGCCTTTGCAGCTGTATATCTTCATCTGCATATACTAATAAGGTTTTGTCGCACATGTATTGTAATTTGCTTTCAAATAAAAGCGGTATATCAAGTATGATCAGTTGTTCATTGTGGCTGATTGCCTGTTCCTTTTTGGCTGTCATCCTTTTGCGGACTGCAGGGTGTACTATGCTATTCAGGACCTTCCGCTCTTTTTCATCGTGAAAAATAATGGAGCCCAGTTCTCCGCGATCAATTGAACCATCTTTAAGAAGAACCCTTTCCCCAAAATGACGGACAATTTCCTGATAAGCTTCCTCTCCTTTTTCAACAGCTAATCTGGCTTCTATATCCGCGTCTATTACAGTATATCCTTTTTCGATCAGGAGAGATGAAACGGTGCTTTTCCCGCTTGCTATTCCGCCTGTCAAACCTACAGTAAGTGACATAGTGTGTTCCTTTCAAAAAAATGCTAAATTTTTAGTATCCCGATTACGATCAAAATAATGCCAGGAATGAATGAAAATTTATGGACCCATCCGCTTTTTGAGAAAATAGACCCCACTTGCATTCCCATAAACACAAACAGAGAGCTCATAACGGCGACCGTCATTGCCAGGTAGAAAGGCGAGTAGCCCAACATAGCTGCACCGATCCCAGCTCCAAAAGCATCAAGTGATAGGGCTAGCCCGAGCATTAGCGCTTCAATTCCTGTGATGGCACCGGATTTATCAAAATCGGCGGACATCGGCTTTTTCAGGATATTAATGACAAGCCCAAGAGATTTGATTTCCAGATTTACAATTGTCTTTTCATGCGGCAGGACATCCTTCACCTTTTCCGGCCTGAAAAATTGATATAGGACCCAGGCACCGAGAAAAATAAGAATGACTCCTCCTAAACTTTCAGCTAAAGCCGGAGATAAAAAGGCTTCTATTAAATGGCCGATTGTCATGGCAGCCATTAATGTAATAGCTGAACAGCAAGCGATTATACTGATCGATTTAAATGGTATGCTCATTTTCCTCAAACCATAGGTTAAACCGACACTAAAACTGTCAAGACTGACAGCAAAAGCAAGTATCAAAAGTGAGAAAATATGCGCCATAGAATAGAGCTCCTCCCTGTCAATCGCTACGATAGTATATGGAAGGAGCCCATCCAATGTTATTCGAAACGCAGTTAAGCTCTATTCGGAATTATTATTTTCTCTGGCAAGCCGGACAATAGACCGTGCCCCTGCCTCCAGTTATGATCCGCTCAAGTGTGCTTCCGCAGACTTTGCAATCTTCCCCTTTTCGCCCATAAACAAAAAGCTCGAGCTGGAACATGCCCATTTGTCCCTGGGAATTAACATAGGAGCGAATGGTGCTCCCTCCTTTATCTACCGCTTCTCTCAGGGTATCTGCAATTTCTTTGTGAAGTGTCTCCAATTCGCTTCTTGTTAAGCTATTTGCCGCTCTTTCAGGATGAATTCGTGAACGGAATAAAGCTTCATCCACATATATATTGCCAAGCCCTACGATCGTTTTCTGGTCGAGAAGCGCAGTTTTGACATGGCGGGAGGTCCGGGAAAGTCTAGCAGCAAGGTCTTCCACCGTAAATTCTTCTGCAAATGGTTCCGGTCCCAGATGGGCCAGCGGAAGTGTCTTAAGTTCTTCCCCCTTTGTATATAGGTGCATCGTTCCAAATTTACGGACATCTTTGTACCTGAGTTCAGTGTCATCTGTAAAGTGAAAAATCACATGAGTGTGTTTTTCCACAGGTTCTTCTTTAGCGTAAAGGCCGTACCTGCCCTCCATTCTCAGGTGGGATACTAGTGCATACTCATTGGTGTAAAGGATTAGGAATTTTCCTCTCCTGCCAATATCCTGAAAGGTTTGGCCTGCTAAAGCATCCTGGAATTGCGCAAGCTCTTCGGGATGCTTAACCATTTTTGGCCAGAAAACCGATACATGTGAAATGGTTTTGCCGACCACCAATTCCTGCAATGTTCTTCTGACTGTTTCAACTTCAGGAAGTTCGGGCATGGTTATCCCTCCTTTGCCATGCATTTTCTGCATTCAAAATACAGTTCACTGTTATTTCGCATCAAACCATGTCGGACCATAGGAGTAATCAACTTTGAGCGGAACTTTCAGTTCTACTGTATTTTCCATTACGTCCGGCACAATTTTTTTGAGTGTTTCTATTTCATCCTCAGGTGCTTCAAAGATCAGTTCATCGTGTACTGAGAGCAGAAGGCGTGCTTTGAGTCCTTCTTTTCTTAAGCGGTCAGCCATGTCAATCATCGCCTTTTTAATTATATCCGCTGCACTGCCCTGAATTGGTGTGTTCATGGCGGTGCGTTCAGCAAAGCTTCGCAGGTTAAAGTTTCGGCTTGTGATTTCTGGCAGATATCTTCTTCTGTGAAGAAGGGTTGAGACATATCCTTTCTGTTTTGCCTCATGGGTGATATCGTCCATGTACTGCTTAACACCCGGATAGCTTTCAAGATACCTGTCAATGAATTTTCCGGCTTCTTTCCGTGTGATGCCAAGGCTTTGGGAAAGACCGTAATCACTGATTCCGTATACTATCCCGAAGTTAACTGCCTTAGCATGGCGCCGCATATTGGACGTAACTTCATCGGCATTAACGTGGAATACTTCCATTGCCGTTTTGGTGTGAATATCCATATCTTCCATAAAGGCTTCAATCAGCTTTTCATCATCTGCAATATGGGCCAGCACTCTCAATTCAATCTGGGAATAGTCTGCAGCAAAGATAGCCCAGCCGGGTTCTGAAGGGACAAATGCCTGCCTGATTTTTCGCCCTTCCTCCAGACGGATGGGAATGTTTTGCAGGTTCGGATCTGTTGAGCTTAATCTTCCTGTCTGTGTAAGAGCCTGATTGAACCTGGTGTGGACTTTGCCTGTTTCTTTGTTAACTACCTTCAGCAGGCCTTCAATATAAGTGGACTGAAGCTTGCCAAGCTGGCGGTAGTGCAGGATATCCCGGATTATTTCATGATCGTTCTCAAGTTTTTCAAGAACGTCTGCCGAAGTGGAATAGCCTGTCTTCGTTTTTTTAATGACTGGCAGCCCCAATTTTTCAAAAAGGATTACACCGAGCTGTTTTGGAGAATTGATATTAAAAGCTTCCCCGGCAAGATCATGTATCCGCTTTTCAATTTCATCCAATTTGGAGAGCAGATCCTGTCCCATCGTCCTCAGGCGTTCTAAATCCACTTTAACTCCAGTTGATTCCATATCTGCTAATATTAAAGAAAGTGGCATTTCCAGGTCATAAAACAGCTCGGATTGCTGGTTTTCCTTTAAATCACTATCAAGCTTTTCCCTCAATGTCATCAAGGCTGCTGCTTTTCTTGCTAAATGTCCGCCAAGTTCTTTTTCTTCCGGAATCCGCCTTTTTGCTCCTTTGCCGTAGAAAGCTTCATCAGAATGAATCGCATGATAGCCATGATTTTTTGCTATAGATGCTATATCCTCAATAGTTTGAGACGGGTTAATAATATATGAAGCAATATAAAGATCAAAGTCTGCTCCCTTTAGATGAATCCCATGATGCCGCAGTGACACTTCAGACCTTTTTGCATCATACACTGTCTTCTTTTTCGTTTCATCTTCAGCCCATCTTATAAAAACATCTGACTCCAGTGCCTTATCTTTGGAGAAGAAGAAATTCCCTTTTTCATTCGCAACGGAAAAACCAATGATGTCTGCATAGTGGTAATTATCCTCTAGAAGCTCAACATAAAATGCATTTTCATCAGAAAACATATCTTCTTTAATTTCGTCTGCAATGTTAAATTCAATTTCATCCAAATCCTCTTCGATTGCTTCAGTGTCCCCGCCGATTTTTTCAAGCAGCGAGTTAAAGCCAAGTTCTTTAAAGATGCCTTTAACTTTCTCTTTTTCAAAACCTTCATATTCAATGTCTTCAATTTTTATTTCAACGGGGGCTTCCCTCGTGATAGTAGCTAATTCTTTGCTCATTAAAGCTTGATCTCTGAATTCTTCCAGCTTTTCTTTCAGTTTTTTTCCATTCACCTTATCAACAGATTCCAAGAGCTCTTCAAGGGTCCCAAACTCTTTCAGCAATTTAAGGGCTGTTTTTTCGCCAACTCCCGGCACACCCGGAATATTATCTGAACTATCCCCCATCAGGCCTTTCATATCAATAATCCTGTCAGGTGTGATTCCGTATTTCTCATCTATATGAGCCGGCGTGTATTCTTCAATATCTGTAATTCCTTTGCGGGTGATGCTGACTGTGACAGAATCGGAACTTAACTGCGTTAAATCCTTATCCCCTGATATAACTTTAACTTCATAGCCATCTTTTTCGGCATGTAGGGACAGTGTTCCAATGATATCATCCGCTTCATAATTTTCCAGTTCATATCTGGAGATTCCGTAAGCATCCAGAAGCTCTCTTATATAAGGAAACTGCTCTGATAGCTCAGGCGGGGTTTTCTGACGGCCGCCTTTATATTCGCTAAAGGTTTTATGGCGGAAGGTTGTTTTTCCTGCATCGAACGCCACTAGGAGATGAGTCGGTTTTTCATCCTCCAGAATCCTCTGCAGCATCATGGTAAATCCGTAAACAGCATTGGTATGTATTCCTTTATCATTGTTTAAGAGCGGCAAAGCAAAAAATGCCCGATAAGCGATGCTGTTGCCATCTATCAGAACAAGCTTTTTTTTATCCAACTAATATCTCCTCCTTATTAAGAAACGCGGAAGCGCCTTGTCCACCCCCGACACCTCGAGGGGGTAGGTGCTGGAGCTAGACAGTTGTCTAACTTGAAAAGCGCAAGTGCCCTTGCCCACAATAAATAAGCCGTTATTTTCCTTTATTCTATCATGAGCAGATAGAGAAAGAAAAATAACGGCTTTCCATTTAAAGGCTATCTAATTAGTATTCCCCATCAGCAGACGGGCATATGGTGAATTAGAAGGCAGAACAATTACAGTCTCGCCATTGATAGTCTTTTTATAGGATTCAAGTGTCCGGAATAAGGAATAGAATTCAGGATCTTTTGAGAAGGCTTCATTGTAGACCTTCGCGGCTCCCGCTTCCCCTTCTGCCCGAATGACTTCAGCATCTGCCTGGGCCTTCGCAAGCATTTCCCTGACGGTCCTGTCTGTTTCAGCAATAATAACATTCTTCTGGGCATCACCCCTGGACAAATATTCCTGGGCTGTCGACTGGCGCTCGGAAATCATTCTGGTATACACAGACTGTTCATTTTCAGACGGCAGATCAGTCCTTTTAATGCGAACATCCGTTACTGTGATTCCATAATTATCATTTCCAAGCAGCTCATTCACTTTTGTGGTGATTTGATCATTCAATGATCCTCGTGAAGATTTTTCATCATTGATGATTTCTTCATAATTCAGCCGGCCCAGTTCGGAGCGGGTCACGGAGTAGATGAACTCTTCCATTCTGGCCTCTGCTCCCTCCAATGTTCTGGCGTTGGAGATCATTTTCTTCGGATCCTCAATCTTCCAGACAGCATAGTTATCGATAATCATGACTTTTTTGTCTTTTGTATTGATTTCAGCTTCAGACACGTCATAAGTCATTTGATATTTTGGGAGTGTGGTAACACTTTGGATGAATGGTATTTTATACGCTAATCCAGGTTCTTTCTCAATCCTGACCACCTCTCCAAATTGACGGATAACCTTGTATTCCCCTTCCTTTACAATAAACAGGTTGCTGAACAATATCCCTAGTCCTGCAATGATGAGCACCAGGATGATTCCCAGTTTGGTATAGCTTCTCCACTTGAAATTTCCGCCTCGTTCATTGATATTCACAATATTTTGATCACTCATTATCCGTGCCTCCCTCCTCTTTCGGTTTAGCCTGTTCTTTCTCCAGAGGCCTGATCGGGAAATACTTCATAGTGTTTCCATCGTCATTCATAATGTAAATCTCTGCACCTGGAAGAACCTGCTCAAGCGTTTCAATAACAAGACGCTCTCTTGTTATATCAGGATTATTTTTATATTCCCCATACAATTTATTAAAGACTGCTACATCTCCACGTGCTCTTTCGAGACGGGCTGCCTTTTCCCCATTTGCTTTAGAGATAAGGGCTTTCTTCTCACCTTCTGCTTCATTCATTCTCTGATTCTTATATTTATCTGCTTCATTTTTTTTAGTATTGGCGGTTTCCCTCGCATCGGTTACATCTGTAAAAGCTTTTCTTACATCATCATTCGGCAGCTCGACATCCTGAAGTTTTACTGCAAGAATGGATATGCCAATATCATATTTGCCAATTAAAGTGGTTAGGAGCTCTCTGACATCCGCTTCGATATCCGCTTTACCTGAAGTCAGCGCGTCATCTATCTTAGATCCTCCGATAATACTTCTTAAGGATGAGGAAGTAGCATCATATAGAATTTCTTCCGGCTCCTCAGCATTATAAAGGTATTTTTCCGGATCAGTAATTTTCCACTGTACAACCAGATCTGCAAGAACGATATTTTCATCCCCGGTTATCATCTTTGTCTCATCGGGAAAATCCTTTATTTTTCCATCTTTTTCTTCATATCCAAACTGCAGCGAAAAGGTTTCCTTCGAAAGCTTCTCCACGCTTTGGACAGGCCACGGCAGCTTAAAGTGAAGTCCCGGCTCCGTAATGCCTTCCTCAACTTTTCCAAATGTTAAAATGACTGCCTGATCTGATTCATCGACGGTATACCATGTTGTAAAGGCAACTATACTTAAAATAACAATTGCGATAATTAGCCCTGCGATTGTATAAATCCGCTTTAAGCTGATCATTTCTCTCTCCCCTTCCATGCACTTTCTATAACTTTTCATACGATTTATTTACGTAAAGGTTTCATAAATATGACAAAAGTTAAAAAAAAGGGAAAGTCGTAAAAAATGAAAAAGGCGAAAGCGGGGTCAGCTTTCACCTTTTTCTATGCTCCTTGGATGAAGGGGGTTTAACAATTATGATTTTATCAGCGGAATGTAAAGGGAACATAAATCTCCTGTAAAAATAATGTAAAGTTAATCCTGCCACTTCATCCATTTTTGTCCTACATCTTTTTCGGAAGTTCAATAATAAAGGCGGTGCCTTTGCCGACCTCGCTTTTTACTGAGATGGTTCCCTTATGTGCTTCAACGAGATGCTTTACGATTGCAAGCCCCAGCCCTGTTCCGCCGGAGTTTCTGCTTCTGGCTTTATCAACCCGATAAAAACGTTCAAAGATACGCGGAATTTCTCCGGCTTCAATTCCAATCCCCGTATCCCTTATTTCGGTTATAACCGTGCTGCCTGTATCTGCAGACGAAATATAGACGACCCCTTGATTTGGCGTATATGAAATGGCATTTGATATAATATTTATAAACACCTGCTTAAGCCGGTGAACATCACCTACAATATATACAGGTTTATCCACTCTCTTATATTCCAAAACGATTTCCTTTTCCGCTGCTTTTCCTTTCATGATGGCTACCACATCCTCGAGCACATCAGCCAGATCCAGCTGCTGAATGGACAAACTAAAGCCTTGTTTTTCGATTTTCGACAGATCCAGCAATTCCTGAATAAGAGATTGCAGGCGATCACTTTCCTTTAAAATGATGTTAAGGAAATCATTAAGAGTCTGTTTGTTTTCCATCGCACCATCCAAAAGAGTTTCAGAGAAGCCCTTTATAGAGGTAATAGGTGTTTTCAATTCATGAGAAACGTTCGCTACAAAATCCTTCCTCATTTGCTCAAGCTTCTTCAGTTCTGTAATATCATGAAAAACCAGCAATATCCCTTTCCATTCATCATTCGTGCCGATAATTGGAACTCCATATACTTCAAAATAACGTCTTTCGATATTGACGGGAATAATGAGCTGTTTTTTTACTTTCTGCTCGGTCATGAAAATTTCTTCAACCACTTCGGTAATACCTTTATGTTCTATCACTTCATAATAAAGCTTGTAAAGGTATTCGGAGGGATTGACATTGAAAACCTCTTTATATGGCCGGTTCACTAAATTAATATAGCCTCTGCTGTCAATTAGAATCAAACCGCTTCCCATGTTTTCAATAAGCGCCCCAAGTCTGTCCTGCTGCATTTCCTGGGATTTCACCATTTCCTGAAGATTCCTAGCCAGTACGTTAATAGACTTACTCAGCATACCTGTTTCATCTTCCTGATCTTCATAAGTCCTTGCCCGATAGTTCCCCTTAGTAAGTTCAATCGCAACCTGTGTTGCTGACTCGATAGGCTTTGTATATCGTGCCATAATTCTTGACCCGAGCAGAATAATCATAAATAAAGACAGCCCAAGACTGACAGCTAAAATCCACCAAATCTGCTGATAGGCCTTTTGGAATTCAGCCAGCTTTGTGCTTAAGAAGATATAGCCTTCCTTCTCGCCATTTACCATGACAGGCTGCCAATAATAGTGCAGATTAAACCCTCCGGCCACTTCCCATCCTGATTCATATGCAGATTTCTTTTTTAATACTTCAAATATGATTTCCTGGTGCCTGTTTTGCGTTGTCTCACTTTTTATGCTGCTATCCATTAATATTCTGCCCTTGCTATCAGTAGCAGTTACATGCACATCAAGTATGTCACCAAGCTCATTGATTCTCTCAATACTAATGGATCCAATTCCTCCATTGCCCTCAATATAGCTCGCCGCCATTTCAGTCTCTTTTTGAAGACGTGCATCAAATGTATTTAAATAATAGCTTTTAAAAAGCTGGCCTAAAAGAAGGCCTAATGCAATTAATACAACCAGAATTAAAGAAAGCAATGCGAAAAGCAGGCGGGTGCGAAAGGTCGTCATTCTCCTTTAGGCTCCTCCAATTTGTAGCCCAGTCCGCGAATGGTCTTAATATATACAGGTTTTTTGGTGTTTGCTTCAATTTTCTCTCTTAAATGGCTAATATGTACATCAACGATTCTCGTGTCTCCTGCAAAATCATAATTCCAGACTGCACTAAGCAGCTGATCCCTTGTAAGGACACGGCTTTTATTCTTGGCAAGATATAATAGCAATTCAAATTCCTTAGGAGTTAATTCAAGGAGTTCTTCTTCAAAATAAGCTTCATAATGCTGTGGAAAGATTTTAAGACCGCCAATCCTAAAAGAATCACCATCTTCTGCTTTCTCTTCGGAAGCTTCAGGCACAAATTGTGTTCTCCGCAAGATCGCTTTAACTCTGGCAACCACTTCCCGCGGGCTGAAAGGTTTTGTCATGTAATCATCTGCACCCAGTTCAAGACCAAGAACCTTATCAAACTCATCATCCTTGGCCGTCAGCATTAAAATAGGCGTCGCTATTTTCTGCTGTCTAAGCTGTTTGCATACTTCTATTCCATCAAGCTTTGGCAGCATAAGATCAAGAACAATAAGATCCGGCTTTTCAGAAATGGCCAGATCTTTGCCCTCCTGGCCATCTATGGCCGTAAGTACTTCATAGCCCGCCTGCTGCAGGTTGTATTGAAGTAAAGTTACAATAGATTGTTCGTCATCTACAACTAGAATTTTCTTATCCATGCGATCCTCCGAGTGAATGAATTACCCCTCTTTGTACTTCAATTGGTTGACTCTCACTTATAAAAAGCAGGTATCCCTCCTGCCTATTAAACCCCTTTTGCCACATATCTTTATTATAATATAGTTCATGATTTTTTTCGGGTCAATTGCTGTAAAGGGAGGATTCATCAAAAAAGATGTGCATATGCTGCACATCTTTTGACTATCAGAAATTATCCAAAGCATTGCCATCCATAGGCTGAGGCTTGTATGGCGGGCATACAAGGAGCTGTCCATTAATAACCGTCTGGTCCTCTTCATTTGTTCCCTGGACCTTAATTTGCACGGTATGATTTGAGGTGTTCACTTCTGTTACTTCAAATAAAAATTGAACCGTACCATAATGATAGACAGGCTTCGTGTACTCGATTTCCTGTTTTAAAACATGGCTTCCTGGGCCCGGCAAATATTTCGATATGGCAGAGTTTATGATGCCATTCAGCATAACACTTGGTACAATTGGTTTTTTATAAGGTGTTTGTGAAGCATAATCATGCTGAATATATAATGGGTTTGCATCGTTTGTCAGACCCAGGTACAGCAATAGATCCTTATCTTCTATTTTTTCTGTTAGCGTCAATTTTTCGCCCACAGATATTTCTTCTATTGTTCTTCCCAGTTTTCTTTTCTTTCCAAGCAGCATAGCTAAGCACCTCCGAGTGTTGTAACCGTTTACATAATAACTGTAAAAAATAGACTGTACAATATTTTAAATTATTCAGTCTATTCTCTCTATGATATCATTTTATACTATTTCCCAAAAGGGCTTCCAGTAAAAAAAATCCGGGAGAAATTCCCCGGATTTTCTTCACATAGATTAGATCACCCTAGTAAGCTAATACTTCCATTACCTTGCGAACTGAATCTGCCGACTTATCGAGGGCAGCTTTTTCTTCACTTGTCAGTTCAAGCTCTATTACTTTTTCGATTCCGTTTGCTCCAAGGATTGCAGGCACACCCAGATAGATTCCTTCGTAGCCATATTCTCCTTCAAGGTAAGCAATGGAAGGCAGTACGCGGCGCTGATCTTTAAGGATAGCTTCACACATTTCCACAAGGGAAGCTGCTGGAGCATAGTAGGCACTTCCATTGCCTAATAAGTTAACGATCTCTCCTCCGCCTTTGCGTGTACGCTCGACAATGGCATCCAGACGATCTTTTGAAATTAATGATTCTAAAGGAATGCCGCCAGCATATGAATAGCGGACTAGCGGAACCATGTCATCACCATGTCCTCCAAGTACAAATCCTGTAATGTCTTTAACAGACAAATTCAGTTCCTGCGCGACAAATGTCCGGAAGCGGGCTGTGTCAAGAACACCCGATTGTCCTATTACACGGTTTTTCGGGAAGCCTGATTCCTTGAAAACTGTATAAGTCATCGCATCCACTGGATTAGTAAGCACAACAATATAGCTATTTGGAGAATGTTTTGCAATCTCCTGGGCTACACTTTTCATAATCTTCTGGTTCGTTTGTACAAGGTCATCACGGCTCATGCCCGGCTTTCGTGCAATGCCTGCTGTAATAACAACAATGTCGGAGTCTTGTGTATCTTCATAGCTTGAAGTTCCTGTGATATTTGAATCGAATCCCTGAACAGGACTTGCTTCAAGCATATCAAGAGCTTTTCCCTTTGTAGGATTTTCCATTTGCGGAATATCGACCAATACGACATCCCCAAGTTCCTTTTGAGCCAGTAAGAATGCAGTTGTTGCTCCAGTAAATCCTCCACCGATTACAGAAATCTTTTTGCGTTTCAATGACATGAGCAGTTCCTCCTTTTGGAAATGAAAGTTCAGGATTTGTATCCTTTATGTAAGAGGCTGTTTCAAGGAACAACCTTCCTATATACACAATTTCAGAGAATCGCCAGCTGCCCGGCAAAAGAAGTTTCCTCAGGGAAGTACACTAAATGTACTGCATGAATAGTATATTAATCAAAAGCGCCTTTTATTAAAGGCGCTTTTACTTTTTTATTCCATGTTTTTAATTAGTTCGTCGGCAAATTCAGAGCATTTTACTTCAGTTGCTCCATCCATTAGACGCGCAAAGTCATATGTTACGACTTTAGAAGCAATAGATTTCTCCATAGATTTAACGATCATGTTTGCAGCTTCGTTCCATCCAAGGTGCTCAAGCATTAATACACCTGAAAGAATAACAGATGAAGGATTAACCTTATCAAGACCGGCATACTTCGGAGCTGTACCATGTGTTGCTTCGAAGATCGCATGTCCAGTTTCATAGTTAATGTTTGCTCCAGGAGCAATACCAATTCCGCCTACCTGTGCAGCAAGAGCATCAGAAATATAATCACCATTCAAGTTCATTGTTGCAACAACATCAAACTCTTTTGGACGGGTAAGGATCTGCTGAAGGAAAATATCAGCAATCGCATCTTTAACAATAATTTTGCCGGCTGCTTCTGCATCTGCCTGTGCTTTGTTTGCAGCTTCAACACCCTGCTCATCCTTAATGCGGTCATATTGAGCCCAAGTGAATACTTTTTCTCCGTACTCTCTTTCAGCAAGCTCATAACCCCAGTTCTTAAAGGCACCTTCAGTAAATTTCATGATATTGCCTTTATGTACAAGTGTTAGGGATTTACGGCCCTCTTTAATGGCATACTCAATAGCAGCACGTACAAGGCGGCTGGTTCCCTCTTCTGAAACAGGCTTAATGCCGATGCCTGAAGTTTCCGGGAAGCGGATCTTATTAACACCCATCTCATCCTGAAGGAATGAAATCAGTTTTTTAACCTCATCAGAGCCTTTAGCATACTCAATGCCGGCATAAATATCTTCAGTATTTTCACGGAAAATAACCATATCAGTATCCTGAGGGCGTTTGACTGGTGAAGGAACACCTTCAAACCAGCGAACCGGACGCAGGCACACAAACAGGTCAAGCTCCTGGCGAAGCGCAACGTTAAGAGAACGGATTCCTCCGCCGATTGGTGTTGTTAATGGGCCTTTAATGGCAATAAGATATTCATTGATCATATCAAGTGTTTCGGAAGGAAGCCACTCGCCAGTCTGGTTGAAGGCTTTCTCTCCTGCTAACACTTCTTTCCAGACAAGCTTGCGCTCACCATTATATGCTTTTTCTACAGATGCATCCAATACACGGGAAGCTGCGGCCCAAATATCAGGTCCTGTTCCGTCTCCTTCGATAAAAGGAACGATTGGATTGTTTGGTACGTTTAGTACACCATTAGTAACTGTGATTTTTTCACCTTGCATTGTTATACCCTCCATTTTGAAAAGTGCATGCATCAGCCTTTTTATTTATATAGTCTTCGGTCGGCGCAATGCTGCATCAGTATATCAGATTCAAAGGTTAGAAGGCATTTGCCCCTAACCTTTTCCCTGCTCTCTCTATTACAGCAATTTTTTGATAAAAAGTAAAATGCTGAGTAGTAATTTTAGTTTTTAATCTGTTTTTTCAGCCTATTACAGACTTCTTTGCTCTACTGGCACGTATTTTTGCATTCCCGGGCCTGTATAGTCTGCACGCGGACGGATCAAACGGTTATTTTCATATTGCTCGAGAATATGAGCCAGCCAGCCAGATACACGGCTTACAGCAAAAATCGGCGTGAACAGGTCATGGTCGATTCCCAGGCTATGATATACAGACGCAGAATAGAAGTCGACATTTGGCGGAAGTTTTTTCTCCCCGGTAACGATCGCTTCAATTTGCGTGGACATTTCGTACCAGTGTGGTTCGCCGGTAAGCTCTGTAAGCTTTTTAGACATTTCTCTTAAGTGCTTGGCACGAGGATCGCCCTGACGGTAAACACGATGGCCAAAGCCCATGATTTTCTCTTTCTTTTCAAGCTTTTCACGAATATACGGCTCAACATTTTCAAGAGTGCCGATATCAGTAAGCATCTTCATTACCGCCTCATTGGCACCGCCATGCAATGGTCCTTTCAATGCACCAATAGCCGCTGTAACTCCTGAATAAATATCAGACAAAGTAGCTACACATACCCGCGCAGTGAACGTGGAGGCATTCAATTCATGGTCCGCATGAAGAACCAGCGCTTTATTAAACGCTTCAATTGCGATTGCTTCAGGCTCTTCGCCTGTAAGCATGTATAGGAAGTTGGCTGCAAATCCAAGATCTGTTCTAGGAGCAATTGGTTCAAGACCTTTTCTTACTCTTGCAAATGCCGTTACGATAGCAGGCATTTTAGCTTGAAGGCGAATTGCTTTTTTATAGTTCGCTTCTACATCCATCTGGTCTGCTTCTTCATCATAAAGTCCCAATAGAGACACTGCAGAACGAAGGGCAGCCATTGGATGCACTTTGTCAATTGGATATGTTTTAAAATGGTTCAGAACTTCCTCTGGAAGAGAGTAGTTTGCTGCAAGCTGACTCTTTAACTCATCCAGTTGGGCTTGAGCAGGAAGCTTTCTGTGCCATAAAAGATAAATAACCTCTTCAAAGCTTGCATTTTCAGCCAAATCATCAATATTGTAGCCAGCATAGGTTAATGTATCGTCTATGATGGAGCTGATAGACGAAGTAGTAGCTACTACCCCTTCAAGACCGCGTGTTACTGTCATTCCGAATCTCTCCTTTACATAATAAAATTTCCCCATACCCATTTTTGTCTGTACATTAAACATAAGTAAGCCGAACCTGATCTTTCATCTTTCAGAAAAGCTTCCTCGTCATGTCCACATTCTGCTTTATCTTTTTTGGGACACTTTTATAGGGCTGCAGGACAGCCATTAAAAGCCGGCTTTATCTGCCGATCTACAGACCAAATTTATGAAAGGTGAAACCTTCATTTGGCGAACTCCCGATATATGGAAGAAACAAACTGCATTAATCGAGCGGTTGCTCGGTACTCTCTTAAAAAAAAGAAAATGCTTACATTTTTCCAAAAATGAAAAAATAAATATATTAATAACATTTTAATAGGGCTTAACTGAATTTAATAGGTACCGTGAAATAGGTTACGCTTACAAGTCCTATTATAAACAATTATCTGACTTTTGTGAATGAAAAGCACTTAATTTGTTAAAAAATATTATTTTTCAAGAAAAGTTTATTTGCATTTTTGCCCAAAGGCAATGAAGGATCTAAAAACATTCATTTAAAAAGCTCAAAGACTTTCATTGCCATATATGCAATCCCTGCTCCTATCAGAGGACCAACGGCAATGCCTTTAAAAAGGGAGACAGCAAGAATGGTCCCCAGGACAAGAGCAGTTGTAATATGGGGATCTTCAGCCAGCAATACGATGCCGCCTTTTGCCAGAAGAGCAACTGCAATCCCTGAGACTAGAGCAACCCACGCATACGGGGATTTAAATGCCCCTCCTAAATCCCGGAAGCCGATTTCACCACTGGCTATAGGTGCAAGGACAGCAATGGTAATAATGGTTACACCCCAGTTAATTCCCTTGGACTGCAGGAATGAAAAGGCTTTTGAATCCAGGCCGGCTGCTTTAAGGATAATCAAAACAAAGACAGCAATGATCAGTGATTGATTTTTTGCAATTAAACCTATCCCCAGCAATAGAAACAAAAAAATGAGTGATTGGGAAAACATCTGCTAATTCACCTGCCAGCTTTCTATATTATCGTAACATAATTTAAATCAATTTAATAATTTCCGGGTTCTTTGCCGGATATTTTAAAATAGAATAAGTACTAATAGAATATATCTAATTATTTTTAGCTCTTGAAAAAATGATGTATGATATGACTAATAACATTACATAAAGTGAAACTTCAATCAGTGGGGGTTTTCCTTGTCCCCCACTGATTGTTAGTTGAGGCCCACAGGAAGTGGGTCACAAAGACA